>QQUD01000488.1 GCA_008501785.1 Chloroflexota bacterium | reverse complement strand
ACGTAAATGGATACGGTGTTGCCTTGGATGATGGGTAACGGCCGTATTTGCACATCCACCCACGTCCCCGGTAAAAATCGATACGGGATTTCTGCCGGTATGCGCAGCCGCTGTCCCAGCAGTACAATCGATGGATAAGGTAGTCCATTTTCAGCCGCTAACGCCATCGGATTCACATTGTACCGCGCCGCAATCATGTTCAACGTCTCGCCGGGAGCCACCACATGCGGTTGGCCGGTCACAGCTTGCGGCAATGCTGACCCTGTGCGACTCACAACGGCAACCGTTTGCCCAACAGTGAATTCATAGTGGGCATTTATCGCCCGATTTGCTTCTAAAATTGATGCTGGTGTGGCGTTAAATGCAGTTGCTATGCTATCGATACTGTCGCCAATCTGCACGGTGTACACAGTTGCCACTGCTTCACCCTCACCACCAGGAATAAACAAGGATTGACCTGCAAACAGTATGTCTTCTTCAGTTAGCCCATTGATTGTCAGCAGTTCTGCAACCGTCACGCCATAATTTTGGGCAATGATGGTCAGGTTTTCACCGGACTGGACGGTGTGAACTTGGGGGATTGGATTAGAGGGTGGTGTGGGTTCTGGAGTTTGGGCGAGAATACGGCCGTTTTCCACCCCAACCAGCGCCAAAACAATTAAAACCAACCAAAAATACCTACGATTCAACATACAATTATCGAATATAGCGCAGCGCCGTTTGCGGACTGCTCAAATATTCTACTCCTGTTTCTGTTACCAGTACATCTTCTTCCAAACTCATAATGCCGCGTTTCGGTACCACCACATGCAGTTCCAGCGTAAAAATGTTGCCAATTTCCACCGGTAGCTCACAAATACCTGCATACCGTTCCCATTGCGGTCCCAAAACAGTAGCGCCATCGTGCGCTGCCCGTCCCAACAAATGGCCAAAGGCATGTTTATACTCCGGGTAGCCATTGTCCACGATGAAATCACGAGCCGCTTCGTCAACTTGCCATCCAGGTGTTCCCGGTTTCAAATAAGATTCGCCAGCTTGAATCGCTCCCAATACAACAGAAAATGCTCGCTGCACTTCTAATGGGGCTTCCGTTTCGCCATCATCCAGCACATACCACATCCGCTGAATATCGGAACAATATTCGTTTTGTTTGATACCCAAATCGAGGTGCAGCGTGTGCCCTTTTTGCAAAACCACATCACCTGGCGCGGCATGACCCACAGCAGAATCAGGTCCACACGTCACAATCGGATTAAATGGCTTCGGCCATGCATATCCCAATCCCATTTCATCAATGCGTCCGCGCACAAAATTAGCAATTTGCTGCTGCGTCATCCCTGGTTTGACAAATGCTTCCACTTCGTCAAAAAGCTGCTCCGTTGTGGCAACCGCTTGCCGCACCAATTCAACTTCAGTTGGACTTTTTCGACCACGCAGGGCCCCGATAATTTTTTCAGCAGAAACAAGTCGCTCGGCGTAAGGCGTGCCTTCCAAATGCTTGAGCAAGCTGCGATAGAGTCCCAAGCTTAGGCCATCGGCGGCTACATCATTTTCAGAGTAGTTGATGGCGATTTGTGCCGGATCGAGGTCTGTTAAAACCTCACGCAAATGTGAGCCAATCCCTTCATGATACCCAATCACCTGTGCATAGGCGTTGAGATTATGCACGTTTTCGCTGTCGAAGTGACCAATAATGGCGATATGTTTGCCAGATCGATTCACCAAAAAAGCTGACTGCCACGTCACATCTACCCCGGCAATTAAATCGAGAGCCGGGTCTGGCTGCATCGATGTTTCACGCACAAAGGTTAGCCACAGATCAACATCAAAATCGTTGAGGATCATGGTGGCTTGTTGCAGCTTTTCCTGCACAAGTTGTTTCATCATATTCATTCATCCTACTTAAAAATTTGGCACAAGCAGTTCAACCGAAATGACAGGGCGTGTTAGCCCTATTCGCCAATAATTGCATCATAAATTGTGTTGAGATCTTCATCTGATTCGTAGTGAATGACAACCCGGCCACCTTTACCCCGACTGCTCAGTTCAATATTGACTTTTGTCCCTAAGGAGTTCTGGAATTGAGATTCTAAATCAGCCATTTCAGCAGACAGCGTTTTTTGTGGTTTAGACGCTGGTTTTTTACGGGCTGTTAATCGTTGAATAAGTAATTCAGTTTCGATAACTGAAAGACCACGAACAATAACTTGTTTTACCCCATTTTTCTGCATTTCTGGGGTTGGCAGTTGTGCCAATAGTTGCGCATGGGCAAATTGTAAACGTCCAAGTAAAACGGCATCTCGAATTTCTTGAATCACGTTTAGTGAATACAACTTCACCAACGTTTCTGTTTGGCGCACGCTCATGCTGATGTTCACAACTTGATTCATGGCTGTCGTTTGCAATTCAGCATCTTCTAATGGCAGCAAGGCGCGAGCATGGGCACCGCTGATGATGCCGTCTGTGACTGCCTGCTGAATATTCTCAGGCAATTTGATCAATCGAACTAAATTGGCAATAGTTGAACGCCCTTTGCCAACGCGTTGAGAGACATCTTCTTGAGTCAGTCCAAAATCATCCATTAATTGCTGGTAAGCATATGCTTCTTCCAATGGATTGAGGTCGGCACGCTGAATGTTTTCGATGATGGCGAGTTCCAGCATCGCTTGGGGTGTGGCTTCCTTAACAACAACAGGCACAACTTTTAATTTGGCTAGTTGGGAAGCGCGCCAGCGTCGTTCACCAGCAATGAGGGTGTAACGGCCGTTCTTCTCTGTCACAATCAAAGGCTGAATCAGCCCATGCTCACGAATAGAAGCTGCCAAATCCGCCAACTTCTCGTCGTCCATCACGCTGCGAGGTTGATGCGGATTGGGTTGAATCGACAGTACCGGCACTTCGCGCAGTCCGGTTTGTTGTGTTTTATCCTTGCTCACATCAGCAGGAATAAGTGCCCCTAAGCCACGTCCCAACCCTCGTTTCTTACTCATGCAGCCACCCCCTTCGTTTCACCTTCTTGAGCTAAATCGCTTTTCAGAATTTCGGCCGTCAATACTTTATAAGCAATGCCACCGGGTGAGTTCGGCGCATAGGCGCTGATTGGTTGTCCAAAACTCGGCGCTTCACTCAAGCGTACATTGCGCGGCACAATCGTGCGGAAAACGCGCCCAGGAAAATAATTGCGGACTTCTTCTACAACCTGACGGCTGAGATTGGTGCGGCTGTCGTACATGGTCATGACCAACCCGCGTACAGCTAAAGCTGGATTCAGGTATTTTTGCACCAATTCGATGCTTTGTGTTAGCTGGGTCAGCCCTTCAAGTGCCAAATATTCACATTGGACAGGGATGATGATGCCATTAATGGCGGCGGTAAGCGCATTGACGGTCAGAAGGCTTAAACTGGGTGGACAGTCGATGAGAATGTAGTCGTAACGGCCGTTTAATGCTTCCAAAGCATTCTTCAACCGATACTCCCTTCCAATTGCATTTACCAGTTCCACTTCTGCACCGGCCAATTCAGGATGTGATGGCAGAATATCTAAGCGAAACTCGGGTTGGTTGACAAGTACCTCATCAAAAGACGCCTCTTCCAATAATAAGTCGTAAGTAGATTTCTCTACTTCATATTTGTTGTATCCTAAACCAGATGTTGCATTCGCCTGCGGGTCCATATCTACAACCAGCACTCGTCGGCCACTTTTGGCTAAAAATGCGCTAATATTGATGACGCTTGTGGTTTTGCCAACGCCACCTTTTTGGTTTGCGACCGCGTAAATTTTTGTCATCGCTACACTTTATAATTCCCCAATTTCTTGTAAATGTTTTCGGATATTAATGATTTTGGCGTCTAAACCAACATGCGTTACGGATTGAGAAGCAACAATATTGGCAAAATGACCCGCTTCCCGATAATCTCCATTGGTTTGCTGATATTTTACCAAAAATGCTGTTGCAAAAATATCGCCAGCGCCAGTTGGTTCAACTTCTTTTACTTGAGGGGCAGGAATATGGTAGACATCTTCATCTTTGAAAACTGTGCAGCCATCATAACCGCTGGTCAGCACCAGTAATTTACTTAACGCCTTGTATCGATGGAGCATCGAGTCGTCTAATAAATCTTCTACACTGAGAATAACGGCCGTTGCCAACGGCAAAATCTGCTCAGCGTCAGGCCAATCTTCTAAGTAAACGTGGCCATCTTCACCCCAACGTCGCATCCATCCCTGTGGTGTTAGTCCAATGACGCTGTTTGGAAAGCGGTGTGCAAAATTAACATCCACTTCGTTACCTATTGGCCCTAGATGCAAAATAGTTGGTTCAGGCCAGTCGGATGGATAGTCAGCAGCCATGATCTTGTTAGCGGCTGCGTGAACGACTTGCCGCCGACCTTGAGGCGTATAGATGTTTTCATACGTCGAGGTTTTTTCAGATGGTGTCGAGTAAAGTTGTATAGTATCCGGTAAAGCTTCTAAGCCAGGTTCTTTGGGTGCGGTGCTGGTAATAACGGCAGTGCGACACCCCAACATATCAGCGATCCGACCAGAGTAAGCGGCCGTTCCGCCGACATTATATCCGGTTGGCGTGAGGTCTCGGGTAACATAGCCTGCTACCAAATAATCAATTGCTTCCATAGGGCGGTGATTCTAGCATAGCCAGAGTCAATTTGCGAAAGCGGCCACGCATTTTTGCATCAAAATCTAATCCCCGATAAGATGTGTGCGTTATGTATAGGAAACTGTGGCAACAACGGCCGTTATTGACCATTCCACAAATTATTGCACTCCTGGTCGTGCTGGCATCACTCTTTATTGCACTCGACCTAAATCGGCGCGCACGTGCTGGTGAACTAGTTGGCGGCGATGAAACCATCATCGAAAACGAACTAGAGATGGAGGTAACACGACAGGTAGAATTGCAAGCCACCTTGGAATATGTACAAAGTGAAGATTATGTAGCTGCTTATGCCCGAGATGAAGGGGGCTATCTTTTGCCGGGGGAAAAACGAGTTGTGCCATTGGTGATAGAAGTGACGCCAGAGGGAACGGCCGTTCCTGTGGCAACATCAGACCCCGCCCAGCAAGCCATGCCCTGGCAGGCATGGTGGCGACTTTTAACGGACGCACCTTATCCAAAACGCTAATTTTGGAGCGCATCTGTGCTGACAAATCAAAGCTGCCGCACTTTGTGCAGTTATTAAGCTGTATCAGCAAGTTGCAGATAATATGTAAAGCAATATACACTCAGCAATACTTGCTATTCAACTTTACATATGCTAACATACACCACGTCGAGAGGTTTACATATTGTTAAAACGAACCTGTAACTCATTTCAAAAATTGGCAAATTTAAGCCGTGCCCACACCCTCCAAAACGAACTTTTATTGGATTGTTTGCAGTATATCCCGACAACCATTTTAAGTCAGGTATAAGTTGCACGAAGAGATAGCCTATGAATAGTCGAACAATCGCAATCATCATATTCGTCTTTGCAGCGCTGGTATTAATTGTCGTTGGTGCCCTCTTCTTTTTCCAAAGCCAAGATGAACCTACCACCGCAACAGAACCACCGCCTGTCCTTACAAACGAGGAAGGAACCCCGCTGCCAACTGAAGAAGGGCAGGAACCAGTCGTTGTTGATGAAGATGCTCCCCCAACAGAAACGCCAGCTTTAGTTGAGGTTGTTGTTTCATTGCAAACCGTTCCTCGTGGTTTTGAAATGACAGAAGATATTCTCACAAAAGATTGGCGTAACGTTGCAGATGTTGGGACCAATGTGATCACAGATTTTGATGAAGTCGTTGGCACATTTGCTCGATCCGATATTTTCCAGGGCGAAACATTAACGCGAGACTCCTTAGTTCGTGACCCAACCTTTGTTGGTCGCAAAGAATTTGGACCCTCATCCCTCATCCCACAAGGATTTGTTGCCGCCGCCATTCCTTTAGATAGACTAAAAGGCGTTGCAAACGGCCTTTCTGAGGGCGATTTCATTGACATCATGGCAACTTTTAACCTATACCGGATCGATGAACAATTTCAAACCTTCCTGAAAAACGATGCCGTCTTTTTTGTGGATGCATTCTTTAGTGATATTGAAGGCGATTCATCTTC
>QQUD01000534.1 GCA_008501785.1 Chloroflexota bacterium | reverse complement strand
TTGTCGAGCTGTGGCAGCAAATAGAGGCTTTTTCCACGGATTTTCCAGCGATGCAAACGTTAACACTCTTATTGTGAATAATCGCTGTTGTTTGGTGGGGACGAAATGTGGCCGTTCCCATAATTTGGATGCTGATAGTTATCAGCCTACCTATTTTATCTGGCCTATCTTTACCTGGTACGTTCCTAATTGAAGCGTTCACTATCCGTACCAGCTTGTATATGCCACTATCTCTCATTTGGGCTGTTGCGGTTGGTACTATACTCCCGCGTTGCTCTTTCCGTTGGCAACCCATACTTTTGACGTTTTTTATCCTTTTATCCTTATCGCAACTTCCGCGCATGATGCAAACACTTGATCGTGAATTTGATTTAAGTTCTCGTCCAGATATGCATGCTGCCGCATGGATCAATGATCACTTACCTGGGGACGCTTTTTTCTTGGTAAATGCGTTTGAATATCAAAAGACACCCGCAGGAAGTGATGCAGGTTGGTGGCTGCAATTGCTTACAAAACGCCAAACAACCGTCCCGCCTCAATATGCGTCCTTTGTAGAGGAACCGATTGTAGAAAATTATCGCCAAATCACAACAGAGTTAACCCGACAATTATACACTTCACCACAAATGTCTGACGAGGATAAGGCTGCACTATGCCGCTTTCCTGACCCGATCACGCATGTATACATTGGACAAAAAAGAGGCGAGGTAGATAAAGCGTTATTTACACATAATGATCATGCCATGCTTTCACCGCAACTCTTGCTAGATGATCCTGTATTTAAGCTGATTTACAATCAAGACAGGGTAATGATTTTTGAGTTTGATCGAGGCGTGTGCGTAGATGAGTAGGCGAGCTGCATCGCGGTATATAACAGCATTGCTCCTTACTGCTATCCTCATTATTCTCCCTGACATCCTTGCAGGAGAAATAATTGGAATCAATATAGGGGTGAGAACGGCCGTTATCCTTCTGACGCTGTTTCTCGTTTACGTTGCTGAGTTGCGTCATTACTTGCAACATACCCTGTTATTAATTATCGTTGCATTACTGATTAGTATAGCTGCCTACATCCGTTTTCAATCATGGGAGAATACAGCTTGGCTTATCGTACTCCTCTGGTTTACCTTCACCCTGTTAATCGGCCGTCAACTTTTTCTGGTCATATTTCATCATCAAATTTGGCATTGGGTGTGGCGATTCAGTGTATGGATTGGTTTAGCCTTGATTGCTGGCATGGGATTAGCTCTGTTTGATGCTGTTTTGTCTCACTTTGCCGAAGAAGAATTCTTTATTGCCGTTTCTGGTCTGGTACTAACGCTTTTTTGGTTACTGATATTTGTGATAGGTTACCTCATCTTTACAGCTCCTCGTAACCTGCTTTTTTCCAAAATAACGTTTCCGGTATGGAGTGTGACAATCTCTATTACTTCTCTTTCTTTAGCTGCCTTTTTGCTCGTTCCCTGGCTGCTTCAACAATACCAGCTTAGTTTTTCTCCACACACAGTTATCACATATGATGGCATATCAGAATCTACCCCATTTGTTTGTGAACAAATGGATATTCAGGTAGATACAATTACCAGCGAACAAATCAAGCACGATCTCATTCAATTATTAGAGGACAATCCTGTCAAGACGACGCTGACTTGGGGGAACCTGGCATTATATAGGCATGATGCCGATGCCGCAGCCCAATTTCGCACAGCATTATTGCAAGAAGCAGCGCAGAATATGTACACGACCCCTGCTCATAGCATTAAGTGGGGGCAGTATGAGGCTGCCTTGAGAGCGCATCAATATGTCTTGCTTGATCAGGCTTTCCCAGATTTGTTTTCAGAGGTAGATCGGCAAGTTGTGGCGGAGTGGTTTACGGCCGTTAATGAACGTGCCATGACAATAGAATGGGTAGATTGGCTGTACGCCACCGCCTATGGCAAACAGCCGCAAGGGCCATACGAAAACCAAGAAATTGGTGCTGGTTTATTAGCCGCTTTGATGAATTACGATTTGGCTGCTGACGATTTGCTTACACAAAATGAGGAATATCTGGACACTGTGCCATTAGGATGGCAGCAAATTTTTCGTAATACAGATGATTCCTATTCATATCAAGGTGTGTGGTTTGCAAATGCGT
The DNA here is from genome assembly GCA_008501785.1 of Chloroflexota bacterium. Next base: position 3,979 of record QQUD01000534.1, on the reverse strand, counting down.
GGTGGGTCAATCAATATCGCCAACAAAAAGAAGAAAATAACAGCACAACGGATCAAAACATCGAACTGTCAATCAACTGGTTGCTTTTTATGGGTTTGCCCGATGGTGAATCTCTTTCTTATAATATCAATGGTGAGCCGACTATGGCACTGCCATACTTATTCGGCTCCGCTTGGACCCAAGACCCTGCAATAACATGGTTAGCAGGGAATACATTGCAACAACTACTTGCTCAAAACAAAGTGCTAAAAGGGCACTTTGCCCTTGACCCTTTGGCGTTTCGTGACGGGCAAAAACCATCTGTCGGCTCTTGCCTTCTATTCGGCAATTCTGGCGTACCCACAAACAAAGTGTCGTTAGCCCCAGACAAGGTTGTTTTACGGGATGGCTGGTATGATGATGCCGCCTACGCACTGCTTAATTTGCGCTTTACGGGATGGCATAGATATAAAGCAACCAATACATTGCCGTTGATTTATCAGGCTGGTCCGTTGGTTTCTGAACGCTGGACATCTGAAAAATCTTGGTGGCTGCCATCGGGACGCAGTGCGTTTAGGGATAAACGGGTTCCCCGTGAATTCCTGAATGGATTGTTGTTGCCCAAATCTGGTATGCCAGAGATGGTGTGGCGGATAACGGCCGTTGGTACCCCATGGTTGCAAGACCCACCTGCTTATGCTGAACCCGAACAGTTTTTCACTAGCGAAACCATAGATATGGCAACAACAACACTCTCTGATTGGCACGGTTGGCAGCATCAACGCACCATTTATCTCATCCACAATGGCTTGATTTTGGTCATGGATGACGCTTCTTCCCCTCAATCATCTTATCCACCTTCTTTAATATGGCATTTAAACGGCAGTGGGGAAATACAAGAAGGTAAAATACACCTCAATAATGAGCAACGAATAGCAAGCATGGCATGGGCAGAAAGTGATGCCTCACTCATTTCCAGGCAGGCATTGCCGTCCAACGATTTATATTTACGTTCCCCTGACTGGGAGTTGTTATACACATCTGAATTGGATACGGAATTAAAAACATCGGCCGCTTTTCTGACCCAAAAATATGCACAAGGAGATATCAATCTAACATATATTGGAGAAAACAAGAATGGCTCGCTGATCAACTGGTCTTTGGCTGAGGATGAGGTTATATTGTTGCATAATTTTACAGATAGTTACGTGGAAGGAGATATATTAGGAACAGATGGTAAAATGGTATCGTTCATCCAAAATGAAGTGGGGAGCAAAATATGTTATGCTGGCGGCACAATGATTCGTGTCCAGCTACATAATCCTGAAGAGGATACTATTATTAAATGGAATGAAACTGTATTAGATTCTAGGTGGTGGCAGTGGGATGATCAATGGCTAAACGTTTCATTGCCCAATGCTGACAACTATGGCTGTCTAACCATCAATTATGATTAGCAATATCAATCTGATTGGCGAGGGTCATCACCTTACCGTATTATCCACAATACCAAAATCGAAGGCATTCGCGTAACAGGATTGGCATAAATAGGTGATGGGGTAGGGGTGGTGCATAGATGCAAACAGACAAGCTCAAAAACAGCCTAATATTATCAATAATAGCACTGATTATTATGAGTTCAGTACCTTTGTGGATTGCTTTCCAGTATCCAGCTTTTCTGAATGATGATAGTTACATTACCTTAACGTATGCAAAAAATATTGCCAATGGACAGGGTTTTGTTTTCAATCATCCGCCGGCCACACAGGGTACAACAACGCCATTATTTACGCTCCTTGTTGGTGGCGCTGCAAACATATTGTCTTTTGCCAGCCTGCCAACTTTAGCCGTGTTTGTTACTGCCTTTTGCTGGATTGGGATCATTTGGATTATATTTTTGTTCCGGCAGGCTTGGGATATATCGGCATATCAGGCAGTTGCTATCGGCTTCGTTATGATTGCTTCCGGTTTTGTAAGTTTTTTGGGCATGGAAGCATATCTTTTTTCCTTTTTATTGGTCATGAGCCTCTCTTTATTTCAAAACAGAAATTATTTTTGGGCAGGATTAGGCACAGGCTTTTTATTCCTAACACGAGGAGAAGGTGTACTCGTGTTATTTGTCCTATTACTATGTAATGTAATTTTCTTTTGGCTCTATAAAAAAATAACTCAATCGGAAATCTTACAATCTTCTTTTCATCTCATTTTAGGATTTAGCATACCTGTATCCTTATGGTTTACATATGCTTATTTCACATTTGGCAGTTTGTTACCAAATACCTTAGCGGCAAAAAACGCACAAGGCCAGTCTGGTATATGGAGTTCTTTGCTCCAACGGTTAATCTATGAGTGGATGCCTGCTTGGGGAAGTCGGTTTCAAATCACAACCATCCCTTTTTTGAATGGGTGGTGGCTTCTCATAATAATTGGGTTGGGGGTTGCAATATTTCAAAATCGTAAGTGGTTGCTCTTTTTGGTCTGGATGATATCGTACATCATGGGTTACACCATTCTACAAGTTGCCGCTTATTGGTGGTATCAATTGCCAATACTGTTTGTCCTACACATATTTTTTGCCCTTGGCTTGGTGAAGATTGTGGAATGGATGATGGCATATATCACCCGACCTAAAATAGGCATTGGATTATCTGCCTGTTTTGTGGTTTACGTTCTTTTTCTGCTCAGTAAACCGATGCAAAATTACACAAACTACCGAGGCGATTCTAGGGGGACGAGTTATGTGGCATTGAGTGACTGGTTTAATGAAAACACACAACCAACTGAAAGTATCGCTTATATTGAAATTGGTTATTTAGGATTCTATACGAGTAATCGAATTATTGATTTGGCTGGATTGGTAACGCCGGCGATAACTCCACATATTTCTGACGGGGATTTTGCATGGGGATTTTGGCATTATACACCTGATTATTATGTATATCTCCCTGATTTTGATTGGGCTTTAGCCGAGATTCATACAAACCCTAAATTTGACCTTTGGTATCAACCTATAGCTGAGTTACCAGGGCCAAGAGAAACGGATTTTATTATTTATGAAAGAGTAAACTCAAATTAACTCGACCTATGGCCGAAAAATTCAAACTTATTGTCATGTACATTACAACAAGCAGAAACACAATTACAAGTTTTGTATATGCTCTTTTTATCTGTAGAGGAGACATCATGAACGTGGCACACCACCACCCATGAAAACCGTAGTGCGATTTGGTAAATCGCCTATCGAATTAGCAATTCGATTTACATTGGAGTAGACAGTGAATGAAAAAAAAGTAGCGACAGAGAAAAATATCGAAGATATTATGCGTGATATTCGTGCTGAAATTTTAACCAAACAGGTCACTGTTGGCGATGGCAATGAACCGATTGTGCCTACAGATGGAGAACATTTACCATATGAGTTTTACGAACATATGTACCATGCAGCATTGGCGTATGATAATACGAGTATAGAAATGCATGTTACCAAAGTTAACATACCAATTATTGGTGGCATCATAGAGGCATTGCGTGGTAAAGTGCATGCGCTTGTTTTATATTATGTTAAACAAAACGTGTCAAAACAGAAAGAAGTCAATTATCATTTATTGCGTGCACTGTCAATAGCCAGCAAGACAATAGAAGAAGATAATAAGCCTGCTTAAAGTCCATTTTAGGGTTTAGATTTGTCCCAAACGGTCATTGACAAAACACTTGTTGAATATATGCTTTTGAATTGACCAATTCAAAAAAGGTTATGAATGTTTGGATGATATAATCGACATTTTAAATACCAATATGACAATACACGAGCAGGTAATTGATAAACAACAGAAGCGAGTAGCAGCATTTGAAGAGACAATCGTTCGTCAAATTTCTATTTACTGGTTGGTTAAATTGAAACTTCTTCTGGAGACAATGATAATATGACAAAAATGCCAAAGCGGATTGCCATTGTTGTGCAACGGTATGGTGAAGAGGTAAATGGTGGTGCAGAACTGTA
>QQUD01000318.1 GCA_008501785.1 Chloroflexota bacterium | reverse complement strand
GGTCAAAGCAACTGACATTGTGCGGAATGCATTTATTGAGCGTTGCCTCGCAATTAGCGATGCGGCCGAATCTGATTACAAAGCATTGTGGCAGCGTCTCGGGCTGTCCATCGATTGGCGTCAAACCTATCGCACGATTGCCCCAAATGCGCAGCGAATTGCCCAATGGTCGTTTCTCGACCTACATCAAAAAGAGCTGGCCTATCGACAGCAAGCGCCTACAATCTGGTGTCCAGAATGCCAAACCGCCATCGCCCAGGCAGAATTAAATGATTTAGAACGAGAAACAACGTTTTACACGCTCAAATTTAACCTTGCGGATGGCAGTACACTACCAATTGCGACAACGCGCCCCGAACTGCTGCCTGCTTGTGTTGCCATTTTTGTACATCCAGAAGACGGCCGTTTCCAACATCTCATCGGAACCAAAGCCACCACACCTCACTTTAATCAATCAGTACCGATTCTAGCTGACGCAGAAGCCGATCCCGAAAAAGGAACGGGTGCAGTGATGTGCTGCACCTTTGGTGACTCAGCCGATGTAACCTGGTGGCATACGCATAAGCTGCCCTTAATTGAAGCAATCAACCCGGATGGCACAATGACGAACATGGCAGCTCAATTTGCGGGATTGAGCACATTCGCAGCCCGCAAAGCCATCATCGAGACGCTGGCAGAAGAGAAACTGCTGCTTAAGCAGGAACCCATCTCACAGTCAGTTCGCATTCACGAACGATGCGATACGCCAGTTGAATACATTGTGACGCATCAATGGTTTATTCACCTACTGGACCATAAGGAAGCCTTGCTAGCAGCAGGTAATCAAATCACATGGCATCCACCGCACATGCAAAATCGGTACACACAGTGGGTAGAGAACCTCGGTTGGGACTGGTGCATTTCACGGCAGCGGTATTTTGGCGTACCGATTCCGGTTTGGTATTGCGCCGATTGTGGTCATGAGATATTGCCTGATGCAGCAGATTTGCCCATCAATCCAGAGAAGGATAGACCGAAACGGCCGTGTTCTCACTGCAACAGCACCCAATTCATTCCAGAAATGGACGTGATGGATACCTGGTTCACCTCCTCTATGACACCCCAAATTGCAGGCCAATGGCAAACAAACGGCAAGCTTTATGAACAACTCTATCCCTTCACATTACGGCCGCAAGCATATGAAATAATTCGGACCTGGGCGTTTTACACAATCGCTAAGTCATATTTCCATTTTGGCCGATTGCCATTCCAGGAAGTGGCTATTTCCGGTTTAGGCATGGCTCCAGAAGGGAACGAAAAGATCAGCAAGAGCCGTGGCGGGGGCCCAGTTGCACCGATGGCGATGATTGAACAATATTCGGCCGATGCCGTGCGCTATTGGGCAGCCAGCACAGGTTTAGGCAAAAACACCTTGATCAGCGAAGAAAAAATTCAGGCAGGTGCAAAACTGGTAAATAAACTATGGAATGTATCACGATTCAGCCAGCGATTCTTGCAAGATTTCGATCCAATGCAAGATGCGTTTGCACTAGGCACATTGGCGGATCGCTGGATTTTAGGACGCACGCAGCAGCTAATTGAGCGCACCACAACATTGTTCCAAAATTATGACTATGCGACTGCTAAAAGCGAAATTGAAACATTTTTCTGGAAGGCATTGGCTGACAACTATTTGGAAATGGCAAAAATGCGGCTGTATGAAGGAGGTGAAGCCAGCAAACCGGCTCAATTCGCCCTATACCACACGCTGCTGACGACGCTAAAGCTATTGGCTCCCATTTTGCCCTTCATCACGGAACGCATTTATCTGGGGTTGTTTGCAGAAACCGATGGGCTGGCATCGATTCACCAGGCCAAATGGCCACAAATTAACGAGGATTGGGTGGAAGAAACGGCCGTTTCCACCGGCGAAACCCTCGTTCACATTGCCACAGCAGTTCGCCGCTACAAAAGCGAAAACAACCTTTCGCTGGGTGCTGAACTACCTGCCCTAAATCTAACCACAACTAACGAAGCTTTGGCTAACACGCTAGCTGCCGCCAAAAGCGATCTCATCAGCATCAGCCGCGCCAAAGAAATTTGCATCAATCAGACAAACCAAGAGGGGTTAGAGATTATTGTGGATTAGTTTGTTATTCCGAACGGAGTCTTCAAAGTGAGGAATTCCTGTGAGATAGGGATTCCTCAAAGAACAACTAAGAAGCTCATGTTATTTCGAGTAACATATGCTGGGAAGACCCGGCACAAAATAAAGAAGAAACTTGTCCTGCAATTGTCATTCCGAAGTCCGCTGAGGAATCTTGCTTTGAGGCAGGGGAATAATGACAAACAGAAAGCAAGATTCCTCACTTCGAAGACAGCCTGCCCTGAGGTATCGAAGGGTTCGGAATGACATGCGTTTCTTAGTAGGTCTGCCGAGGAATCTTGCTTTGAGGTCGGGGAATAATGACTGACTCAAAGCGAGATTCCTCACTCCGAAGACTGCGTTCGGAATGACAACTTTTTATAGAACAAATCGTTGGATTGCTTCGGCAACACCGGCATCTTCGTTTGAACCAACCACAACATCTGCGGCAGCTTTTACGCAGTCACCGGCATTTCCCATCGCCACACCCAAGCCAGCCAAACGCAGCATTTCCAGGTCATTTTCGCCATCGCCTACCGCCATAATGTTGGCAGGATCAACCCCCATCCGGTCTAAAAGCCAGCTCACACCCTCACCTTTAGACACACCCAACGGCATCACTTCGATGTATTCGGGAACCGCCTGGACAACATATTCGCGATTGCCTAAAAAACGTTCCAAATCTGCCCGCGTCGCGTCATTGTTGATTTCGTCACTCAGCAGCAACTTGGTAATCTGCATTGTGTTCAATTTTTGTTTGAAATCATGACAAATTGTGGGTAGTGGTTCATGGTACTTGGTGTGCAGTAACTGCCGATAAGGATCATCGGCTGTCGCCCAAAGACCATCAGACGCATAGGCGATAAGTGGAAGATTGCGTGCTTCCACAAATTCAACAACTGCTGTAATAACGGCCGTTTCCAACGTCACTACCCTTTGCACCACCCCATCCGCATCGTAAATTGTCATCCCTTGGCTAAACACGCCAGGAGTGGTTAACCCCAGTGTTTCAATAATTTCCAAAGCCGACTGGCGTGTTTTACCAGTTGCCAATACAACAGAAATGCCTCTTGACAATGCTGTATGGATGGGTTGAATGTTTTGGGGATGAATACGGCCGTTTCCCATCAACAATGTCCCATCTAAATCCAACGCAATAAGTTCAATTTTTCCATTCTTCAACAAATTTACACTCGCTCCCATATAAACCAGGTAAAAGAATGAACATGCCGGTCATCGACCGCATGTTCCTGGCAAAAGATTTCATGCCATTCCGCAGGGTCAATCTCTGGGAAATAAGCATCCCCGTCTAAATCGACATCTACCTTCGTCAAATACAATCGCTCCACCTGCGGTAAAAGCTGCCTGTACAGCTCCGCACCACCAGCAACGACAACCTCTTCCACATCACCAGCCGCCGCAATGGCACCATCAATCGAATGCACCACCGTACAACCAGGAGAAGTAAACGCCCGATTCCGAGTCACGACAATATTATGCCGCCCTGGTAATGGCCGAAATTTAGCCGGGATTGATTCGTGTGTCTTCCGCCCCATTAGCACCGGCTTACCTATCGTTTTTTCCTTAAACCATGCCATATCATCCGGCAATCGCCAGGGCAGATGATTGTCAGCTCCAATCAGACGGTTTTTATCCATTGCTACGATTAGTGAAAGCATCATTGATTTACGATATTCCTAAACGGCTATTTTTGCCTTAATCGTTGGATGGCTTTGATAGTTGACCAGTTCAAAGTCATCGTAAGTGAAATCGAAGATGGATTTAACGTTAGGATTGAGTTTCATTGCGGGCAGGGGGTATGGCTTGCGGGAAAGCTGTAATTGGGTTTGTTCCAGGTGGTTAGTGTAGAGATGAGCGTCACCAAAAGTGTGTACAAAATCGCCGGGTTCGTAACCAGTGACTTGTGCAATCATCAAGGTCAACAAGGCATACGAGGCGATGTTGAAAGGGACGCCCAGAAAGATGTCTGCACTGCGCTGGTAGAGTTGGCAAGATAAACGGCCGTTTGCCACATAAAACTGAAACATCGTATGACAAGGCGGCAGCGCCATCTGGTCCACATCCGCCACATTCCATGCACTCACAATGTGCCGCCGTGAATCAGGATTCGTTTGCAATCGTGCAACGAGCTGCGAAATCTGGTCAACCGTGCGCCCATCAGCCGTTGGCCAGGAACGCCATTGATGTCCATACACCGGTCCCAAATCGCCATTCTCATCAGCCCACTCATCCCAAATACGCACTCGATTCTCTTTTAAATATTTGATATTTGTATCACCCTGAAGAAACCAGAGCAGTTCGTGAATAATCGAGCGAAAGTGAAGCTTCTTGGTCGTCACCGCCGGAAATCCTTCCGCCAAATCGTAACGAGTCTGATACCCAAAAACGCTAATCGTGCCCACACCTGTCCGATCTCCCTTTCGCACCCCATTTTCCATTACATGCCGCATCAAATCCAGATACTGTTTCATGCCCCACTCCAATTCGCTGTTAATTTGCCCGTGAGTATAACATAGTGCAAATTGATCAACGTAAAAAGCTGGTGAGCATTTTCTTAAATATTGTGGGGTTGAAAGGGTAATTTGAAGAAAGCGAGAGGAAAGAGCTAGAGCTAGGGAAGAAATAGTGCTCTTTCCTCTCGCTCTAGCTCTGGCCCTTGCTTTTAGGGGGTGTCAATTCTTACACTGCCAGAGGCAACATCAATTTTGAATGTCACACGATTGGATGCATCTTCGTAATTGGCAGTTTGCCAGGTGCCATCGCCATCGCGTTCGCCGTCTATCAAATCAAAACGGCCGTCTGGACGAAAACTGCCTGACCCGTCTTCAATCTCAACTTGGGCTTCCATGCCTTCAGGCAAAAGCAGCGTGATGCTGCCCGATGCACCGTCGATTTTGGTGTCTAAACGGCCGTTTTCTGGAAACACAATCTCCAGCGAGCCAGACGCCGCATTCACATCCACATCATATTCACCTTCAGGAATCGCCATGTCGATGCTGCCTGAGGCACTATCTAACTCCAGATAAGTCAGTGATAGTTCGCTCAAATCTGCATTGATTGATCCAGAAGAAGAATTGAGGCGCAATTCCATTTCATAATTTGGGTTTAAGCCAAGCTGCCATCGATCACCACCCTCAAAACCATTCCAATTGCTAGGATTAAACCAAACACCCCAATCATCATTGGCTTTTGTATCCAGATAAACAGTCGCACGATCACCAGATTGATCCGTCTCCAAGATCAAATCACCTGTGTATGTCACGGTTCCGGCAATCAAATCGTTGTTATCTTCCAGCGTAAACAAGTTTGCCCCAGCCGAGTTGAAATCAATTTCTACCAGTGCAGATGAGGCATCTTCTGGACGGAAAGAAATATCTTCATCGATAGTTTCCACATTGGGCGTTGAGCGCACACCTAATCGAGTCAGTAATGCATTATCCTCACTAAATAGCAGCACATAGCCAAATAGCGCAACGGCCGTTACGCCCACCACCGCACTCAAAAAGCCACCAAACGGGCGTGGCGCTTGCTGCACAATAATATTTACCCCGGCAAAAATTAACCAAAGTGGCCATAGTTGAAAAACGGCCGCCCAGTTCGGGCTGCTTACCATTCCCAAATTCGACAGTAAAAAGTAAACACCAACTGCAATCAAAACAATCGGCCCAAACATGGACCGGCTGCGTCGTCGTGTGTCTTTTGAATAGTCAGACATCGTAATTCCTCCGTTTTGAAAAGACAGAGAAAAGAGACAAAGATAGTTTATTCACATTCTCTATCTCTTTTTTCTGTCTCGGTCTCTGTCTCAATATTTAAACAATATACCAGTCTATACGCATGTACAAAACGGCCGTTGCACAACTTTGACAATCCCCCCCCTTTCGACTAAAATCACCCGGCACAAAAGCAGGCAATGCCTGCTTTGTAAGATGCAAAATTTAACTCAAATAGGTCACACTTCTATATATGTTTTGCCACCCA
>QQUD01001001.1 GCA_008501785.1 Chloroflexota bacterium | reverse complement strand
CATTAATTGGTGGTTCAGTCGGCTCAATCAGATCATCGATTGATGGTTCAGCAACTGGGTTTTCAAATGGCCAGATGACATCCGCCGGGTCAAGCCCCTCCTCATCCGGTTCCTCGATCTCTGTTTCGTTTGCTTGCATTTGGGTTGCTGGCCCATAGACCAACAACTCGCTGTGCAACGCATCGAGTTCAGCCAGCATTAGAGCGCCGATATCCAGACCCAACTGTCTCGGATTATGCTCACCTCTCCGATTGGTCATCACTACAATGACAATTTCTTCATCAGGATACATGCGAATGTAGCTCTTAGCCCCTCTCTGCGCTCCATTCTTGGCCACAACCTGAGTACCGGCCTCCGTGCCGGTACTCCAACCCAGCGCGTAGTTGCTCAATCCATCTGGAGGAGTCCACAACAAATCCTGTTCTGCATCGTTCAATAGCGTGCCATTGATAAGCCTATTACCAAAGCGAGCCAAGTCATAGACTGATGATTCTAATCCACCGCCAAGCACTTTCCAACTCAAATCATCTGCAGTTACCTCGTTATTGTTGAGGTTATAAAGTGTTGCTCGATTCTGATTCCGAATCGAACGATCTTCCGGCCGCAGCGAGTTTAAGTTATAGGGCACCTGTAGTTGACTCTGGATGATATCGCTGATCGTTTGCCCGGTCGCACCTTCCAGTGAAGCCCCCAGATAGGTATAGGCATGGGTGCTATAGTAAGCAGTAGAACCAGGAGGATTGATAAGTGATGTTTCCCATATCTGTTGGACGGCTGCTAACGCTGTTTCATAATGTCCGGATACAACGGCATGATCATCATAATGACCAACACCGGAACGATTGGAAACAGTTTGCATTACGGTATGGGTATGATGAGCAGGCAAACCAGGGATATAAGCACTCGAAGGCGAATTAATATTCAGTATTCCCTGTGAATCAAGTTGTACGCTCAGTACGCCCCCGACCGCTTTACTGACCGATGCCTGACGGTAAATTGTGCGCGATGTAGCAATTTTTTTGTCGTCAATGTCTGCATAGCCAAAGCCACGCAGATAGACAAACCTGCCCTGGTGCATGATGGCTACACTCATGCCGGGGATATCGTACTCTGCTGCGTGGTCTTTCAGCAGCGTATTGACTTCATCTTTAAGCTCCCAACTCGGCCGGATGCTGTTCTGGCGCCAGATTCCGGCATACCGCCACCCATTGTTGGTGGCATAGGGTTCATAATCGATCAGGCGGTAACCGGCATCACGCAGCCGCAGCCATTTGTCTCCAAATTGTTTAGCGGTCAAATCACGCCATTCAACCCAATCACGGCCGTTCTCATTCTCCACCCAGATACCGGCATAATATTGTTGGCCATCGATAAGGTAGCCTTCTACATCGATCATCCGGTAGTCGCTCTTGTAAGCTTGAAATTTTTCAGAAAATTCGGCCGAGGTCAGATTCCGCCATTCGATCCAATCCAGATCCTCGCTGTTTTCCACCCACGCCATTGCGTAGCGCATTTCATCCCCGACGGGATAGGCTTCTACATCAACAATCATATAACCAGCGCTTTTATAAATCTGGAAATAATCCGAAAACTGAGCGTTGGTCAAATTTCGCCGGGAAGCCCAATTTAAGCCCTCTATATTCTCAATCCAAACACCAGCATAATTACGTTGACCATCCAGTACATAGGATTCCTGATCAATCAGGCGGTACCCACTTTCCCTTAACTCAATCCACTTATCTTGGAACTCTACCCCTGTTAAGTTCCGCCATTCGGCCCAACCTCGACCATCCAGATTGCGTTGAAACACAGCCCCTACTCGCTGTTCACCGTTGATCTCATCGACTTCAATATCGACCACCATATATCCTTGATCGATTTTTTCCTGGAAATAATTGCTAAACTGAGGACTTGGCATATTGCGCACAGAGGCCCAACCCACATTGTTGGGATCCAGGGTAGGGGAAGGAATGGTTCTCGGAACATAGGCTTTTGTCGCTACCGGAACCATATTTACGACGATTAAAACGACTGTAAGAATCAAACCGAGGAAGCTTGGAATCTTCTCCGATCTTCGTTCCTGGTTCATATTTAGTTCTTTCATTATTTATCCTTTTGAATTGATTTCTGTTTCCTCTATTATCTGAGACCGCAAAGATCGGCTAGTCATACTTGGTTACGATGTTAAGTATCACCTCCTCGTATCATTAAATGCAGACGGAGTCAAAGCTTGGTGTAAAAAAGCTAAAACACACATTTTTGCTTCATGGGTGCCATCATGCCAGGGTATTATCAAGAAATTATCAAAAGAACGGCCGTTTCCCACTCACTACCTGATTTTCCCTGGTATACTGTCAGACAATCTCTGGGCAATCTGCTTTTTGAATTATTGACTCGCCGCGACAAACGACGACTATTTCACCTATTGGAAAAATAAAGGAAAGAGTTTATGGCACACCAGCTAGCCTTATCCCTACTGGGTACCTTTGATGTGCAATTGAATGGGAGCCGATCCATCGCTTTGAGTATGACAAAGTACGCGCATTGCTGGCATACCTGGCTGTCGAATCTAAGGTACCGCACCGGCGGGATGCGTTAACAGGCTTGTTCTGGCCAGAGCAAACAGATGGTGTGACCCGTAAAAGCCTGAACTAGGCAATTTACACATTACGCAAGGCAGTGGGTGACAAGAAAGGGGCAGCCAATCTTTTCATCCTTGCCGACAGAACGGCCGTATTTCATGCTAAAATACCAAAAAGCTGAAATCTGAAACCTGACTGCTAACAGCTTCAAGGAGGACCCCTATGCCCCAACACACTCTATTTTATCGATTTGGCGTTGCCATATTTATTGGCTTTTTAGTCGGTTTGCAGCGCGAATATTCCTATGATGAAGAAGGAAAACCGGAAAAGAAAACTTTTGCTGGTGTTCGCACATTTACTTTGATGGCCCTGGCTGGCTGTACCGCCTCTTTTTTGGCTGACTTGCTCCAATCGACCTGGGTGTTTGTCGGTATATTTTTAGTTATCGGTGGATTTGTAGGCATTTCCTATTTTGTGTCTGCGAGTCGCGGCTCGATTGGGATTACCTCAGAAGTGGCCGCGCTGCTGGTGGTGATGATTGGAGCGCTGACTTTTTGGGATGAGATGGCTGCGGCTGTGGCTTTAGGTGTGGTGACGACGGCGCTGCTGTCGCTTAAAGTTGAACTGCATCGCTTCGCCGAGCGCATCAACCGCGAAGATGTGATTGCCACATTGAAATTTGCAATTATCACGGCGATTGTACTACCGGTGCTGCCCAATCAATCGTTTTGGCCAGCGCCGTTTGATGTGCTCAATCCATACAAAATTTGGTTGATGGTGGTGTTGATTTCGGCCATTAGTTTTTTTGGTTATGTGTTGGTGAAAGTGGTCGGCGCACGACGCGGTGTGGGCATTACGGGGCTGTTGGGGGGATTGGTGTCGAGTACGGCCGTTACCCTCAGCTTCTCGCAGCGCAGCCAGACAAATCCGCAGCTTGCCAAGCCTTTTGCCCTGGCAATCACCATTGCCTGGACGGTCATGTTTGTGCGGATATTGATTGTGGTGGGGGCGTTGAGCCTGCCGCTGCTGCAAGTCGTCTGGCTGCCGATTGCGGCGGCCGGGCTGGCAGGTTTGGCGTATGGGGCCTACCTCTACTTTGCCCCCCATGTTGACGATGATGTTGAAGAGGTGAGCGTAACCAACCCGTTTGAATTGGGTCCGGCGATTACCTTTGGCTTGCTGTATGGCGTTATTTTGCTGGTTTCACGGGCAGCACAGCTTTATTTTGGCGATACTGGCGTTTACTTGTCTAGTATCCTTTCTGGCTTGGCTGATGTCGATGCGATTACGCTGTCGATGACGGAATTAACTAGCCAGGGCGCACTTTCCTATGAAACGGCCGCTCGTGCTATTACATTTGCCGCTATGTCGAATACGGTTGTGAAAGGCAGTATCGTTCTAACAGGCGGATCGGCGAGTTTGAGACGCGCCTTTTTGCCCGGTTTTCTCCTGATTCTGGTGACTGGTATTACTGTGGCGATTCTCTTGTAAGAAAAGCTAGAGCTAGAGGATAGGGCTAGAGAAAGAAGTTACCTCTCGCTCTATCCTCTAGCTTTTTGTCACGTTCGTGTCACGGTTATTTTTTATACCTATAAGCAAGTAACGTTTATAGGGTCCGGCGTCAAATTGATGCGGAAATAGAAATGACAAGGAGAATGTGACATGAATCAGCAAGATGTATTTAAACGGGTAAATTTAGTCGATGTAATTAAGTCCTTCAGCGGTGGTTTGAAAAATGCTTTGATCTTGATTGGGATGTTGGCGGCGCTGTTGGTGATTTTGATAACGGCCGTTTCTCTCCAAAAATCTACAAATGGTCCAGCAGATGCAGTGTCGGCGTCGGCAGTGGAAACTGTATACACTAACCCAGAACTAAACATTATTGCAAAATATGCGGGACCTAGCGTAGCTGAAAAAGCGCGCACCGTTTTCCACACCAATCCAGAACTGAAACTGTCCGAATCTTATGCTGGTGCATCTAATTTAACCGATGCACGGAATGTGCTGGCAACCAATCCAGAGCTAAAAGCAGTCGGAACTTATGCAGATGTTGACCACGATATGTTGGCAACAAACCCCGAGATTAGCACATTCCTTCGCTATCAAGATTAAATGATAAATCGAGTACGAATTCTCAAAACGGCCGTTTCTTCTAAATGCGAGGAAACGGCCGTTCCTCAATCCAAATACCCCCGCAAATGCAAATACCCTTGAGCCGCAGCTTCCAACTCGGGTTTCAAAACCAACGCTTCCTTCAAATAAACCCACGTTTTCACCCGGTCCCCAATTTGACTGTAAGCAATTGCCCCATTGAAAAAAGAAATCGTATCTTCAAAATTCAGCGTGATCGCCTCACGAAAAGCAGCGGCAGCTTCAGCATAGTTGCCCAATTGTAAATGGCATAACCCTAGTCTCTGCCAGACAAGCCATTGGTAGCGATCACTTGCCAAAACTTGCTCATAACCCAACAGCATGCATCCGTAATTTCTAGGGCAGATTCAAATGATCGTCAAATACAGAAGCCGAAATGTGTTGACGGAGTCATTGATATAGCCGTCCATACTGATAATAAGATGCTAACCCATCAAACACTAGTTGTTCAGCAACATTTAGCACACGAGTAAATAGCTTCTTGTAAAATCCATTGAATTCGTAAATAATTGGCCTGTTAGCGTTTT
Source organism: Chloroflexota bacterium (assembly GCA_008501785.1). The sequence continues at coordinate 868 of QQUD01001001.1, read as the reverse complement.
GGTATTTCGATTTATGCAATTATAGGAGGGGTGACATGAAACATCATTTTAAACAATTTATTCTTTTGATTTTGACGATAATTTTGCTCTCAGCCTGTGCCGATGAGACGGTTGATACAACTCCCTTACCCCCAACAGAGGTGGTCAATGCCACACCTGAACCCATCCCGACTAACACGCCATCACCAACAAACACACCTCTGCCGGAGCCGACAAGTGAACCGACTGCAACAATTGCTCCTACCGAGACACCTCAGCCATCACCAACACCTGTACCACAAATTGCAGGAATCATTACCGATGCCGTGACGGGTGTTGGTGTCGCAGATGCGTTTGTAGAAGCAATTCGTGTTGATTCTCCAGGCATTAGCTATCAAACCACCACCAATGAACAAGGTGCGTATATGTTTTTTGAGATGGAGTCAGCAGAGTATGCGGTACGGGTGATTGCTGAAGGGTATGCTTATGAATTTTATGATAATGTGATTGCATCAGGGAAAGCGGAGTATCTTTCTGTTCAATCTGGCCAATCGCTAACGAATATTGATTTTGATTTGAATGAAGGTGGCTCGATTGCTGGGTTTGTGTATGGGGATGAAGGGGAAACGGCCGTTTCTGATGCAGGAATTTTTGTCAGACCTGTTGGTTTTGAAGTTGATCTTGGCATTTATACTGAAACTGGAGCAGATGGCAGTTACATTGTGTCTAACTTGGCACTTGGCGAATATGTTGTCATGGTGAAGCATTCAAATTGGATTCAACAGCACTTTGAAAACGTTAATTCCTGGGATAATGCTGATCCTGTAAAAGTAGAGCCATCGCAGATAACCAATGATATTGATTTTATCTTAGAAAAAGGAGGCAGCAT
>QQUD01000352.1 GCA_008501785.1 Chloroflexota bacterium | reverse complement strand
CGTTTCCCAGCCTGCCAAACAATGAATTAGGACGACTGGGCCAAACGATGTCAACCATGCGTACAGAAATTGCCGAACATCAAAATTCGTTGGAGCAACAGGTAGCCCAACGCACCCAGGAACTCTCAACGGCTTTTGCTTTTAGTCAGGAAATTGTGCGTGAACTGGAACCAGAGCAGCTGCTGCAATCGGTGGCGGATCATACCTGTGCTGTGATGAAGGGAACGGCCGTTTCCGTCTGTGTCCTCAACCAACAAGCCGATACCCTCGAACTCGTCGCATCCAGCGGCACGACCGACACATATCTGGGGCTGAAGCAATCAACCAACCGCGGACTGGCTGCACCCGTAATCAGCGAACATAAAACCGTCATTTCAGAAGGGCACTGTGCCAACTGTGGATTTTTAGACCACTTTCCATCTGCATCCTGCATTGCTGCACCGCTGCAAGTGGGCGGGCGCTCGCTGGGAGCGCTGTGTGTAGTACGTCCAGAACGGCTGTTTGACGACAACGAAGCCCGGGTGTTGACGCTGCTGGCAAATGCGGCCGCCGTTTCACTGGAAAACACGCACCTGATTGCAGCAGCCAAGCAGCAGGCGAAAGAAAACGCATCGCTGGCCGAACGGGAACGCCTGGCTGCTGATCTGCACGATAATCTGGCGCAAACCCTGGGTGCGATGCATTTGAGCATCGACCAACTTTCAGTTAAACTTGAAAACGGTAGCGACACGCAGGTACAGCGGCGCGTGGCCCAACTGCAGTCCAGTCTAAAACACGCCTATGTCCAGGTGCGTATGGCGCTCACCGGCTTGCAGGAAAAAGTGCCTGACCCAGGCGAATTCATCATGACTATCAAATCGCTGCTGGCAGAATTTGAAGATAAAACAGGCATGGCGGTTGAGATGGTGATGGATGGGGAAAAGGGGGGTGGCGTAACGGCCGTTATCCAAAAACAAGCTGTTTACATCATCCGCGAAGCCTTAACCAATGTATGTCGCCACGCCCAGGCCACCCACGCCAAAATCTTCATTACACACGCCCTCGGCACGATAACGATTATGATCAGCGACAACGGCATTGGCTTTGATCCTGAACAAGTCCAAAGCCAAAACCACTTGGGACTGACCATCATGCGTGCCCGCGCCGAACGCAGCCGGGGGCAGTTCACCATTCAGTCAGCGCCGGGGCACGGAACTCGCATCACCGTCACATTCCCGACCCATTCCGCCATTCCCCGTTCTGAGGAGGTAATCTGATGTCCGCACACTCTGCCCGTATTTTACTCGTCGATGATCATGAACTGTTCCGTGAAGGGTTGGCCGGTCTGGTTAATGCTCAACACGATCTCACAGTTGCCGGTCAGGCCGGTGACGGTCTGGAAGCACTCACCCTGGCACGTGATGTGCAGCCAGACCTGATTGTGATGGACATTAACATGCCGATTTGTGATGGGCTGGAAGCAACCCGGCTGATTCGGGAAGCGCTGCCGGATGTGCGGATTGTCATGCTTACCGTTCACGAGCAGGATGAAAAGCTGTTTGCCGCGATTAAGGCAGGCGCGAACGGGTATATGCTGAAAGACACAAGCTCCGAGGATTTTTTGCTCGGTGTACGCAGCACATTGGGTGGGGAAGCCAGACTGCCCCCCAAACTGGCCGCCAGTCTGCTCAACGCCTACGCCCGGTTAGCCAAACAAGCCAACACACAAACGCCTACAGAGAACAATCCCGATTTAACTACTCGTGAACTGGAAGTGCTCAATATGATTGCGGTGGGCGCATCTAATCAGGAAATTTCAGACCAGCTTTGTATCAGCCTGCACACAACCAAAAGCCATGTGCGCAATATTCTGAGCAAGCTGCACGCAGTCAACCGTAGGCAAGCAGCACGATTGGCTGCGCAACGCGGTTTGTTGGGTGAAAAATAATGTAATTAGCACGATTATTGCTAGTGATTAAGCTAATAAATCCGCAAGGTACTTTGCCAAATTTTCTTGACTCAATTGATTACCCTGTTTCTTGAATTTATCAATTTTTAACGGGCACAGCGACTTTCCCCAAACCCTAAAACCTGCTGGCCTACAGTCAATCCACGTCCCATTGCACCGGCATTGCCTGCCGATGTCCGTCCATCTAAGGCCAGACGGAGATGTGCCCGATTTTTAGCGGTGTTAACGGCCGTAACTGGACGTGCATGCTGCCAGGATCGAGATGCTCACGCCAGGTCGGTTTCGTACTGGTGCCTGTCTGCCGGCTTCTGTTATGGCATCGGCTGGGTCTACAAAGTGAGAGCGGAACTTGAAAGCAGTTCGCTTTACGATTAGCGGTGGCAATGTGTAGCTAGGTTCAGGATTAGCCTGTCCTGAGCTGCGACCAAGGTCGCAAGTCGAAGGAGCCGTTAATGGCGGCAGCACTTCTTTACCCACTGCGATCTGCGCCAGCTTCTCTACCATCTCGCCATCGGGGGTAATCGCTTTCGGTCGGTGGATACCAAAGAGGACAATCTGTTTGAACTGATCGTAGGTGTCGTCGGGGAAGCGGTAAATCTGCATTGAAAATTAGAAGGGTTTTAAAATATGAAGAATAAGGGTAGAGTAGGCACATGATGAACCCGTTAAGCACCTTAAAACGCACCAACACTATTCTGTACTGTCGTCACTGGATAGAAACCGTTCGCTTCTACAAAAAGAAAATATGCTTGCCAACCACCTTCGAGAATGATTGGTTTGTTGAATTTCAACTAACCGATACCAGTTTTTTGAGCATCGCTAATTCGACGCGCGCCACCATTTCCGATGTTCAGGGACAAGGTGTTACGCTGACCTGGGAAGTGATGGATTTGGAAACGGTTAAAGCACATCTGGAGATGCAGGGGATAGCAACAACCCCGATCCAGCGTAAATGGAATGCACTGGTCCTTTACTGCATGGATCCAGAAGGGCATCGCCTGGAATTTTGGGCAAATGAAAATGGGAATGGGGGCAGCCTGGATGAGTGACTTCTCTATCCGTACTATGCTGCAACAGCTCCCCTATTTTGCACATGTTGCTGAACCAATTCTAAACGAATTAGCGCAGCAGGCTGTCAACTGCACCTTCGTGCCTAATGAGATGATATTTCTGGAAGGAGAGCCGTCTGCTGGATTATGGCTTGTGGAAAACGGCCGTATTAAAGCCTCCAAACTTTCTCCAGATGGACAAGAGTATATTCTGCGTTTCTTTGGGCCAGGCGACACGTTCAATGATCTGGCAGCGCTCGATAATGCACCAAACGCGGCCAGTACAACGTCCGTTACCGCAGTGTCTGCCTGGGTGATGCCAACGGCCGTTTTCACCCAGGCGCTGCAAGCTGACCACGAATTGGCGCTTGCCGTTTTACAAAGCATGATTGGCCGCGTGCGTCACTTGGTGGGTCAAGTCGAAGATTTAGCGCTGCGACCAGTGACCGCCCGCCTGGCTCGCTTCCTGTTAGAACAGGTCGCAGACAGTACGCTGGCTCATCCTGCGATCACCCGGGCGCTGATTGCCAACCACCTGGCAACAACGCCTGAATCAATTAGCCGCTCCCTGCGCGTATTAGAAAAAGCGGGCACCATCCGCTTTGATCGGCACCGCATTATCATTGTCAAACCAGACATTCTGCGTCAACAAGCCCTGCTGTAACCTAACTTGATTTGGATCAAGGCAATTATCTGATCCCGCAACTATGCTGTGATTAGATAAGAATTTGATGCCGTGAGCGGCGCGACCTCAGGAACGGCCGTTTCCGCCACGACCCTAGGAGAATGCCTATGACTCATATCATCACACGGCTTTGCTTGCGCGATACGGCCTGCGTAGATGTGTGCCCGGTGGAGTGCATGATATTGGGGCAGCCGGAGCCTGAATGGCCCTGGCTGTACATTGATCCCGATACCTGCATTGACTGCGGTGCCTGTGTCCCCGAATGCCCCTACGAAGCCATCTTCCCTGAGGAAGAGGTACCTTTTGCTTATGAGGCACCGCCAGGTGTCTGGATTAACAATTCGCAGGAATTGTTGCCCGATGGCCAGCCCTTCGCCGGTGAAATTGACGGGAACGTCGTCAAGCTGTTGAATGCCAAACAGCTCCAGGGCGGTGAGATACTGGACCTGACCGAAGACATCCCAGCTAACTATGAATTTTTTGCCGAAGGGCCAGGTTACGACGCGCTGGATATGTAGCCAAATTGATAAGGGCTGCTGGATTTTGCAAATTCAGCAGCCTTTACTTCTCTGTCAAAACTTTGGTTACGATTGATGTAAAATCGGCTGAGCGCATCGCCGCTAGCGCACATTCCCAGGCTCCATCGTGGCATAAACCATCCATGCGGGCATTTTCATAAGCTGCGACGGCAGCGGTATAGCGGGCATCACGAACGGCCGTTGCCACTGACCACAGCTCTTTATGAACCTTGTTTTCTTTGTTTTTGGCGCTATTTGTCATGATTGGTATTCCTTACAGGACGAGTATTGCAACGATTTGTGGGGACAAAATATCTGCCGCACCCGCCGAGGGCTGAAGCCCCTGGCTACGAGGCGGAAGGCCCTCCGGGCCTGACTGATTCTTAGCCCTGAAAGGGCTTTCATCTCGTAGATGGGGCGTTCACGCCTCATCGAAGGTGGCAAATTATCGTCTGTTCATTTGTCCCCACGATTTCTTGCTATACTCTTACAGGACAGATCACTGGATGTATTTACCACATTTGATTTACACTATAGCATGGTAGAAATAGTCACAGCTACCTTATTGAGAAGTTAACAAAAGATACGAATATGTCAAAACGTCGTAAAACACCTTTACATGTTGAAACAGTTAAACCGGCAGCCTGTTCGGTAGACTTACGGTTGTCCATCTTGCAGCAGGTACCGTTTTTTGCTGGCCGATCTTTAGCCGAGATACGCACCATTAATGCGCAGTTTCGCGATTACGGCTATCAACCCGGCGATCCCATCTACTTCAGCGGGGAGACGGCTGCGACGCTGCATGTTGTTGCCTCTGGCCGGGTGAAGCTGCTGCGCCATTCTGCCAGTGGGCAAGATGTGCTGCTGGACGTTCTGCAGCCGGGTGACTATTTCGGCAGCCTGACGATGTTTGCCGATGAAGTGTATCCCGATACGGCGCTGGCACAAACGGCCGTTTGCATACTCAGCATCAGTTCCGAGACATTTCGCGCCTTATTGCAGCAATATCCTCCTGTGGCGCTGGCGGTATTGGACATCACTGCCAAACGATTGCAAGAAACGCGAGAAACGGTGCGCCGACTCAGTGTCAATTCTGTGCAACAACGTATCGCCGCCGTGCTGCTCAAACTGGCGCATAAACTGGGTGAAATTACCGCAGAAGGCATTCTTATCCAAATGCCTCTTTCTCGTGATGACCTGGCCCAAATGACGGGCACGACCACCGAATCGGCCAGCCGCATTGTCAGCCAGTTTCAGAAAGAAGGGCTGGTGACCAGCGGGCGGCAGTGGATTGCCATTACGGATAAATCACGCCTGGAGACCCTTGCTGGGTTAGAGTCCACCTCCTGACACACACCTAAATTTCTGCCTCAACAACGTGAAGCCCCTAAAACTGCCTGGTTTTAGGGGCTTTTTTTGCTTTTGCAAACCCGTTGCAGTTAATTGAGCTAGATCATGTAACGGCCGTTCCCTTTCCGCTATCCTGAATGCATATCAACATTAAAGTAAGCGTTCAGCCCACCTCGTTCTACGCTCTGCGTAGAATGCACTTGTTAGACGCTCCGCGTCGAGACCACGCGGAGCGTTAAGACCGACATTCCCACGCAGAGCGTGGGAACGAGACGGGGGAGTGAACGGTTACACATTAAAGTTGTTCCTTATTAACTTAGAATTCTCGGTGTCATACCTGCGAAGGCAGGTATCCACTCTGGTTATGAAGATAGATACCTGCCTTCGCAGGTATGACATATCCGCTTTTTTTTATAAAGGAACAACTCTATTCATGAAGGAGACAAACCCATGAAAACATTACTCAGAAGTCAAGACCTGTCCTGCCCGTCCTGTGTGGCCAAGATCGAAAAGGCGCTGCACGGTATAGAGGGCGTCACGACCGCCAAGGTGCATTTCAATACCGGCCGAATCGAAGTTGAACACGATCC
>QQUD01000015.1 GCA_008501785.1 Chloroflexota bacterium | reverse complement strand
TCCTTCAATGCAACCGCATGGAAAGGGGTTGAAGATGCCATGGCAGCTTTTGGGGTTGAAGGTCAATATCTCGAATCTCAACAACAAACAGACTACGAAGTCAACATCAACGCATTTGTCGAAGAAGAATGCGATCTGATCGTAGCCATCGGCTTCTTGCTCGGGGACGCCACCGCAGCAGCAGCCGAAGCCAACCCAGATCAAAAATTCGGTATTGTTGACGTAAATTACCTCGCTGCTGACAACCTGTATGGCAGTGGCTTCGCTATCAACGAATCCACCTTCCTCAATGGTTACTTGGCCGCAGGCATGAGCGAAACCGGTATCGTTGCTACCTATGGTGGCATTAACATTCCACCAGTAACCATCTTCTTGGATGGCTTCGTACTCGGCGTTGACTATTACAACGAAGTACACGGCACAGACGTGCAAGTACTCGGTTGGGATGTTGAAGCACAAGACGGCTTGTTCGTTGGTAACTTCGAAAGCACCGATGACGGCCGTACCATGGGCGAAAGCTTGATGGATGAAGGCGCAGACGTAATCATGCCGGTAGCTGGCCCTGTTGGAGCCGGAACCTTGGCCGTGATGGAAGAACGTGGCACCGGCTTGCTGATTGGTGTAGACAACGACTGGTCCTTAGCCAACCCAAGTCAAGCAGACTACATCCTCTCCAGCGCCATGAAAAACATGGACCTCTATGTTTATGAAACAGTAGAATCAGTCATTAATGACACCTTCGCTGGTGGCACCAACTACCTGGGTACGCTCGAAAATGGTGGCGTAGGCATCACCTACGGTTCCGCGATGGGCGACAAAATCCCAGCTGACCTGCAAGCAGAGGTTGACGCTTTGGTTCCAATGATCGTTGGTGGTCAAATTGCCACACTACCTGGTCAGGAAGTGATGGAAGAAGCTCCAGCTGAAGAAGCAATGGCAGAACCAATCAAAGTTTGTCAAGTAACAGACGTTGGTGGTATCGACGACAAATCTTTCAACGCGACCGCATGGAAAGGCGTAGAAGATGCTATGGTAGACTTTGACGTTGAAGGCCAATACCTGGAATCTCAACAACAAACAGACTACGAAGTTAACATCAACGCATTTATCGAAGAAGAATGTGATCTGATTGTTGCTATCGGTTTCTTGCTCGGTGATGCCACTGCAGCAGCAGCCGAAGCGAATCCAGATCAAAAATTCGGTATTGTTGACGTAAATTACCTCGCTGCTGACAACCTGTATGGTAGTGGCTTTGCAATCAACGAATCCACCTTCCTCAACGGTTATTTGGCAGCAGGTATGCGCGAAACCGGTATCGTTGCCACTTACGGTGGTATCAACATTCCACCAGTAACTATCTTCATGGATGGTTTCGTACTCGGCGTTGAATATTACAACGAAGTACACGGCACAGACGTGTCCGTACTGGGTTGGGATGTGGAAGCACAAGACGGTTTGTTCGTTGGTAACTTCGAAAGCACCGATGACGGCCGTACCATGGGCGAAAGCTTGATGGACGAAGGCGCAGACGTGATTATGCCAGTTGCTGGTCCTGTTGGCGCAGGTACCTTGGCCGTGATGGAAGAACGTGACACTGGCTTGTTGGTTGGTGTAGACAATGACTGGTCCCTCGCAAACCCAAGTCAAGCAGACTACATCCTCTCCAGCGCCATGAAAAACATGGACCTCTATGTTTACGAAACGATTCAATCCGTGATGGACGATACATTTGCTGGTGGCACCAACTACTTGGGTACACTCGAGAATGGTGGCGTAGGCCTCACCTATGGTTCCGCAATGGGCGACACCATCCCAGCTGAACTGCAAGCAGAAGTAGATGCATTGATTCCGATGATTGTTGGTGGCGAAATTGCAACACTACCTGCATCCGAATAAATGTCAACTTGATTTAACTCAGTAAAACTTACTGAATTTCATTCGGGAGGGCAACATCGTTGTCCTCCCGTTTGCTATATACTAACCCCCCGGAGGTGCTGCACCTTCGGGAGGATTTGTAACCGAAACGTGTTTCAGCACACTAAGGAACGAGGATTTTATTAAACTCCGAACTTGTCATACCTGCGAAGGCAGGTATCCATCTTTTTTGAGAGCTTGCCCCTGTGAAGACAGGAGAGTGGATTCCCGCCTTCGCGGGAATGACAAATTAAAGTTCATGGAATTATTTAATCCCCGTCCCTAAGAAGAGAAAGAGGAACTTATGACGCCAATCCTTGAATTACGTGGAATTACCAAGCGATTTCCCGGCGTGTTGGCAAACGACCATATCGATCTCACACTGAACAAGGGTGAAATCCACGCACTGTTAGGGGAAAACGGCGCGGGTAAATCCACTCTTATGAATATTCTCTACGGATTATATGCACCAGACGAAGGTGAAATATTCGTAGACGGAAAAAAAATCAATGTCGAATCGCCAAGAGATGCGATTGCATCGGGCATTGGTATGGTTCACCAACATTTCATGTTGGTCCCCGTTTTTACTGTCACAGAAAATGTTATCTTGGGCGATGAATCCCTTCAGATGGGCATCTTCTTGGATCGTAAATCTGCGGCAGCCAAGATCAAAGAAATCTCCGAAAAATATCACTTGGCTGTGGAACCAGGATCGTATGTGAGGGATTTGCCGGTAGGGGTGCAGCAGCGTGTTGAGATTATCAAGCTGCTCTACCGTGAAGCCGATATTTTAATTTTAGATGAGCCAACGGCCGTTTTAACCCCACAAGAAGTAGACGAACTGTTCACCATCATGCGTTCACTTGTCGATCAGGGCAAATCCATTATTTTCATCACGCACAAACTGCGTGAGGTGCTCGAATTTGCCGACCGCATCACCGTCATTCGCGGTGGTAAAGTCGTTGGGGGCACAACTCCGCAAGAGGCCGACAAAAATAAACTAGCCGCCATGATGGTTGGCCGCGCAATTGACCTCAAAGTAGATAAAGTCCCTGCCCAACCACAAGAAGTTGTTCTTGATGTGAATAACTTAGTCGTATTAGACGAAATCGATCAGGTGGCGGTAAAAGATGTCTCATTTGAAGTACGCGCTGGCGAAATTTTGGGAGTCGCTGGTGTACAAGGCAACGGTCAAACCGAACTAGTTAAAGCTTTAACCGGTTTGAGCCACGCGGTTGATGGCAAAATCACCGTGGTTGGCACAGATATTACCGTTGCCAATCCGCGCAAAATTACCGAACTCGGTGTGGCGCATATTCCAGAAGATCGACAAAAAGATGGCCTGGTTCTTAACTCAAGCATTGCTGACAATTTAGTGCTCAATACTTATTATTTAGAGCCATTTGCCAAGAGAGTCATCATCCAAGATGAAACCGTAATGGATAACGCAGTAGACATCGTGAAAAAGTTCGATGTGCGTACACCAAGCCCCATTACCCACGTCGGGTCGCTTTCTGGTGGGAACCAACAAAAAGTGATTATTGGCCGTGAGTTTTCACGACCTATTAAATTTTTAGTTGCGTCTCAGCCTACCCGAGGGCTAGATGTTGGTTCGATTGAATATATTCACCAACGCATTGTGGAAAAGCGAGATACTGGATGTGCAATCCTGCTTGTTTCAACAGAGCTAGATGAAATTATGGAACTCTCGGACCGCATTGCAGTGATGTATCGTGGGCAGATTATTGCTGTTGTTAATGCTGCGGATGTCACGAAAGAACAAGTTGGTTTGTTGATGGCGGGTGTTACGCTCGAAGAAGCTGTCGGTCAACCAAAAAAACAGTGATGAGCATTGATTATAAGCAAGGATGCATTTCATGAGCGAAAAAGAAAAATCGACTAAGAAAAATGCGGGTGGGGTATTTCTTGAAGAGGTTTCCAAAAGCCCGCTGACCCTAACAATATTGGCTATTGTTTCGGGTTTGATATTAGGTGGTTTGCTGGTAGCTGTTACCAGCGAAGAAGTGTACGCTGCTTTTCGTCTGTCTCTTTGGGACGGCATTAAAGCAGGCGCTGATGCAGCTTGGACAACTTATGTGGCTTTATTCCATGGGTCCGTTGGGAATCCAGCCAAAATCAGTGCAGCATTTCAAAGTGGTGAAGCGGAAGAAATTCGGCGAGCATTTAACCCATTTTTTGAAAGCTTAGTATCGTCTACGCCGTATATTTTTGCAGGTTTGGCGGTTGCTTTAGGTTTTCGGGTGGGGTTGTTCAACATTGGTGTTGAAGGGCAGCTATTTATCGGTGCGATTTTTGCTGTGGCGGCCGGTGTTTTTCTCAAAGGTTTACCCGCTATTATCCACATCCCGCTGGCTTTGTTAGCTGCGATTATTGGTGGTGGTTTATGGGGGTATATTCCTGGATGGCTGAAGGCGAAAACGGGTGGTCATGAAGTGATTAACACAATCATGATGAATTATATCGCTTTCAGGCTCAGCGAATATTTGCTGCGTGGTCCTTTGAAGAACCCAGAAGGGTTTACGCCTGTAAGCGCCTGGATTGAAGATTCGGCTAAATTACCCCGCTTTTTTGATACCCCAATTCGATTCCATATGGGATTTTTTATTGCATTAGGATTTGCCTATTTAGTGTATTGGTTCCTGTTTAAAACAACATGGGGTTATACCTTACGCACCGTCGGCGCTAATCCACGGGCGGCCAAATATGCTGGTATGAATATTGTGCGCAGCACCGTATTAGCCATGTTTTTATCCGGCGGGTTAGCTGGGTTAGCTGGTGCCAACGAGGTTTTGGGCGTTAATTATAATTTAGCAGTCGCTTTCTCGTCTGGGTATGGTTTTGATGCCATTGCTTTGGCTTTGCTAGGCAAGAGCCATCCGGCTGGTGTTGTGGCGGCGGCCATTTTATTTGGGTTCTTGCGCAATGGGGCGATTCAGATGCAGCTCACCGCAGGCATTCCGATTGATATTATTTCGGTTTTGCAGGCATTTATTTTGGCCTTTATTGCGGCTCCGGCAATTATCCGCACGGTTTATCGTTTGCGTGAACCTGATGTTGATACGGAAGCTGTTACCTTACGCGGTTGGGGAGGTTAAGCAATGGCAACAAATACAGCAACTTTGAATAATCAAGTGGAATACACTTCTCCAACAAGACGGCGTGTGACTGGCATCATTTTCTTGGTGTTGGCTGCTGGGCTTTGGTGGCTGTTTGCTCGTGGACTTGATCCTGAGGCAGCAACTAAGTTTGGCTTGGTTCCCGGTGGGTCTAGTCAGGAATTGCCTGATTGGATTTTTACCACTTTACCAATGATCAATGTGTTGGCTGGACTGAGCGCCCTGATTGGCGGGTATCAGTTGGCACGCGGATTTGGCAAACGGACTAATTTGATGATTGGTCTAGTCGCTATGTTTTTTATCTTTGGCTTTTTGTCATGGGCAACATCTGGCGGCTCTTTGAATTTGGGCGGCTTGTTGCGCAGTGCATTGGTGAAGGCGGTGCCGCTTACCTTTGGCGCGATGTCGGGCGTGTTGTGTGAACGGGCTGGTGTGGTCAATATTGCGATTGAAGGCATGATGTTGACGGGGGCGTTTATGGGCGCTCTGGTTGGTAGCTTGACCAATATTTGGATTGGCTTGCTGTCGGCTGTGTTGGCTGGTGGCTTGTTGGCGCTGGTATTGGCTGTGCTTTCGATTAAGTATAAAACGGACCAGATTATTTCGGGTACGGTGATTAATATTTTTGCGACGGGGATAACGTCTTTCTTGTCGGCAAAATTTTTGCAGAAGTATTCGGAACTGAATGATCCAGGTCGTTTTCCAACGATTGAACTGCCGGTGTTGTCCGACATTCCGTTTATTGGACCGATTATGTTCCAGCACAATGTTTTTGTGTATGCGATGTACATTTTCTTGATTGTGTTGACGATTGGGTTGTATTACACGCGCTGGGGCTTGCGGGTTCGTGCGGTTGGTGAACATCCGAAGGCGGCGGATACGTTGGGCATCAATGTTTTCCGCACGCGGTATATGTCGGTGGTTTTGGGCGGCTTTATGGCTGGGTTTGGTGGTGCTTATTTCACGCTTGGCTCGGTGGGGCGCTTTGATGAGGTGATGACGGCGGGTCGTGGTTTTATCGGCTTGGCGGCGATGATTTTTGGTAACTGGAATCCGTTTGGCTCGTTTGGGGCTGGGCTGTTGATCGGTT
>QQUD01000633.1 GCA_008501785.1 Chloroflexota bacterium | reverse complement strand
AAATCGCTCCGCGATGAATCGCCCTCCACTTTTCTGCACTTTTCTATCGATAGCTTCCAAGTTCTTGCAAAGTTTCCCACATCGCCATGAAGTTTTCTGGCGGCACATTGGCCTGCGTGTTGTGAATGGTGCCGAAAATCCAGCCGCCGCCATTGGCCAGTGCGTCAATGCTTTCTTTCACATCATCGCGCACTTGGGCTGGTGTGCCGTTGCCAAAGACGTGCTGTGTGTCTACCCCACCACCCCAGAACACGGCATCCTTGCCAAAATCTCGTTTCAGCTCGACCAAATCCATGCCCGCAGCACTTTTTTGTACTGGGTTCAAAATATCTGCACCAGATTCGATGATGTCGGGGATTAACGGCCGTAACGCCCCACAGCTATGAAAAAACACCTTCACATCCGCTTGCTTTTTGATGAATGAGAACAGCTTTGTGTGGCGCGGTTTGATGAATTGGCGGTAGGTGGCGGGGGAGATTAACGGCCGTAATTGTCCCGCCATATCATCCGCCTCCATCACCACATCTACAAACTCACCTGCTTCTGCTAAAGCACGTTCCCAGTACGCCATCTTCAATTCCACCACCTTGTCCATCAAATACTCAGACAATTCAGGTTGAAAATAAAAATCTGTGTAATAAGTATCATACCCGCGTAGCCAGGAATGCATTTCAGTGACGCCTGCACTCAAGCCCCCCAAGATGACAATCTTGCCTTGCTCATGAACCGCCTTGGCTCGTTCACGTAGACCCGCAAAGCGGTGCGGGTCTCTTGCATCAGGCCAAACATATCCTTGCACATCTGCTACAGATTCAGCAGTCTTGAGCGGGTGGCGATGCATGTCGTAGTAAAATCCTTTCTCTTTGGGCATGCGCCAATCAATGCCCCACTCGTCGGTATAGGCTGAATAACGCCCCTCATCACGGAAATCCATTTTGTAAATGGCCGAAGATCGCGGAGCCACATTGCGGCAATCTGTTTGCAGCCGGTCAGCCACATCTTCATCAACCACCGCTAACTGCTGGATAATGTCCTCACAGCGAACATTCACGTCTGGCAATGCCAAGTGGCGACGCAGATTGCTGTAAGCTGTCATATGGATACCGGTTGCGCCTGTGCCGCCGAGGTCAAATGGTATCCGGTCTGGTTCTTGATGGTTGAGTGCGGTTAAAACACGTTCACGCGAATTCATGAAGGACTCCTCGGAAAATAGCTGGTCAGCGTTTCAGCTAATCAGCAGTTCAGCTAATATAGGAGGGTATGCTGAACTGCTGAAGTGCTGACTGGCTGAAATGCTTGATCGATTTGTGAAATATTCTCTTCCTGACTTTTAGTGTAAACGGCAATTTCTCTTAAAACAATGGAGAGAATGATGATATGATAGATTATCTTATCATCGTTTGTTATCAATATTGAGGCTGCAATGAATGGAATTCGGATTCTTGAAGGGTTTGCTAATCAGCATCTTTATCGCCTGCCACGTCCAATTCTTGAACGCTGGGGCAATCATCCTCTGCTGCAATCGATGATGCCGACGGACATCGGCTGGTTTCCCCATGCTCGATACCATTATTGTAAACGCGCAGCAGGCGCACCCGAGCATATTCTCATTTTTTGTGTGGATGGGGAAGGCTGGTTCGAAGTGGATGGCGTGACCAGACCTGTTTATGCCAATCAAGCATTTTTTATTCCACAGGATATGCCACATGCCTATGGCTCAAGTGAAGAGGCTCCCTGGTCGATTCATTGGACTCATTTTGTCGGGGCGGAAAGTGGCGTTTACGTGAATCAGGTGCCTGAAGAGGAGCATCGTTTATTGGTGGATGAGGCGTGTCGCATTCGATTGGAGCAGCTTTTTCAACAATGTTACGAAGTATTGCAAGAAGGATTTGTGTTAAATCGGCTCATTCATGCAGCTAAAATTTTGCAACATTTATTTGGGGAGATGTTTTATAACAATCTTGCCTTTTCGCCATATCAACGCACGAATCGGTTTCGCAGTATTGAACCGACGCTGCGTTATTTGCGTCAAAACATTGATCAGTCTCTCACGCTAACCGATATTGCTAATCATGCCGGGTTATCCAAACCACATTTTTCGCGCATTTTCAAAAATCAGACAGGATATTCCCCAATGGATTATTTTATTCATTTGAAAGTGCAAAAAGCATCGTCTTTACTGGTTTTGACAGAGATGACTGTGCGTGAAATTGCTTTGGTGGTTGGCTATGGCGACCCGTACTATTTTTCGCGCTTGTTCAAAAAGGTTGTTGGTATTTCACCAAGCGCGGTGCGTAAGCAACCTCATTAGTAGCCGCGATTTCCTCATCGCGTTCCAGTCTGTCACGCAAAGCGCGATTAGGAAATTGCGGTTACAAGTTCGACTTTTCACCTGAAAGTGTGCGTCCCATACCATTGCACAGCGGCTGGCAGGACAAGTTGCTGGTTCTTGTGTGCGTGGTAACGTTGCTATTGATGGTGATTTGGTAAAAAAGCGTCCAGAATTAATCTGCCGGAGTGTAGGCTTTAGCCGGGTCCGTTCCGGCTAAAGCCTACACTCCGAGTGGGGGAGTGATTTCAAGACGCTTACTTAGACAGCGATTCCCATCAGCTTCTTGGTCAACCGCACGCAAGAACTGGCATCAGGCGCATAACCATCCGCCCCTACAACATCCGCATAATCTTGATTGACTGGTGCGCCACCCACCAGGATTTTTACCTGATCGCGCACCCCAGCCGCCGCAAATGCCTCAATATTCGTTTTGAACATGGGCATTGTGGTGGTTAAAAAGGCGCTCATTCCCACAACTTGCGGTTTATGTTCTCGAATCGCTTCAATAAATGCTTCCGGGGAAGCATTTACGCCAATATCGATCACGTCAAATCCGGCACCTTCGAGCATGATATTGCAGAGGTTTTTGCCAATATCATGAATATCGCCTTTGACCGTACCCATCAGAAATGTGCCTACTGGTTTAGCTCCTGTGGCAGCGATCAGTGGCTTCAAAATGTCCATCCCGCCAGCCATCGCTTTCGCGGCAACCAGCATTTCCGGCACAAAATATTCACCCGTTTCAAACAAGCGCCCCACCTCTTCCAAGGAAGGAATCATTGCATCAAACAGCAAGGTGAGCGGCTCCATCCCTAAAGCCAGCCCCTCTTTTGTGAGGGCAACGGCTGGTTCTACATCGCCATCTAAAACATGCTCGTACAGATCATCTAAAAGTTCTTCTTTACGATCCATTCTCATCTCCTTGAAAGTAGCTGTCAGCAATCAGGTGTCAGTTATCAGCTTTTAGCTTTTAGCTTTTAGCTAACGGCTTAAATTCTCAGCAATCAAGTGGCGGCAGGTCAAGCCAGCGACGCTGCGCCCAGCTTTCCAGGCCAAGTTCGGCCAACTGCACACCCTTGGCTCCTTCCAACAATGACCAGGGGAATGGTGTGTCTAGTACCACATGCTTCAAAAAGAGTTCCCATTGTGCTTTGAATGCGTTGTCGAATACCTGGTTGGCAGGCATTTTTTGCCATGTTTCAAAGAAATCGATGGGGCTGGGGATGTCTGGATTCCAAACAGGTTTGGGCGTAAAGGAATCGTGTTGCACAACGCATTCACGCAGTCCGGCCACGGCGCTTCCCTTTGTGCCGTCTACTTGAATAGTGAGCAAATCGTCACGGCGCACACGTACCGCCCATGATGAATTGAAGGCGCAAATCAGGCCATTTTCTAGTTCAAATGTTGCGTAAGCCGCATCATCGGTTGTGCAATCATACGGTTTGCCATTTTCATCCAGACGCTTGCCGATGTGGGTGGCACCCATGCAAGAAACAGCTTTGACGCGGCCAAACAGATTGTCAATGACATAGCGCCAATGGGCGAACATGTCGAGGATGATGCCGCCGCCCTCTTCTTTGCGGTAGTTCCAAGACGGCCGTTGTGTCGGCTGCCCATATCCATCAAATACCCAATACCCAAATTCACCGCGCACCGAGAGAATTTCACCGAAGAAACCGGTGTCAATCAGGTATTTCAGCTTCTGTAAACCGGGCAAAAACAGCTTGTCTTGCACAACGCCGTTCTTAAGTCCAGCAGCTTTGGCTTCCTTATAAATGCCTATCGCGTCTTCAAGACTGTCCGCAGTTGGTTTTTCGCAATAGATGGCTTTTCCGGCGGCGATAGCTTTGCGTACCGCAGGCACACGCAAATTTGTCAACAGGGCGTCGAAGTAAATCTGGTTGTATGGATCTGCCAACGCTTCGTCCAAATCGGTTGTGATGCGAGAGACGCCATATGTTTGTGCCAGTTTCTCCAATTTGGCGCGATTGCGACCGACCAGAATGGGGTCTGGCATAATCGTTTCTTCCGGACTGATTTGTACACCACCTTGCTCTCGAATCGCCAAAATAGACCGAATCAGATGTTGATTTGTTCCCATGCGTCCGGTGACGCCATTCATGATGATGCCGATTGTGTGTTCTTTCATTACTTCACCTTTGATAGCTAGTCAGCTAGTCAGCCTTTTGCAAATTTAAAAAATAATACAGGGATTTAGTTTGCAAAAACCGGGGCCTAGGGAGGCCCCTCTACTCTGGTTATCCATAGCAGAGAGGCCTGCCTCACAGTCCTCGGCTCTGTGCAAGTGTTATTTTGTTAAACGTCAAGAAGCTGTAGTGTTGACATACTGAAATATTCCTACGTGTTGTTTAAATATGCTTTAATTATCTTGTTTAAAAAGTCGTGCTGATCGGTGGTCCAGTGGCGATTTGAAAAGATTTCGACTTCGTTGAAGCCGGTAAACCCGGCAGCTTCAACCCAGCTGCGAATGTTTCGAATGGGGATGCAGCCTTCGCCCATCAAGCCTCTGTCGTTAAGCATGTCGGCTGTGGGTGTGAGCCAGTCGCAGACATGGAATGCATCAAGCCAGCCATTTTCGCCGCAGCGTTTGATTTCTTGTTCTAAAGTGGGGTCCCACCAAAGATGATAGACATCAACAGCAACCCCAACGAATGGGGAATCGATGGCGGCGCACATGTCGTTGGCTTGTTTGAGGGTGTTGATGGCAGAGCGGCTGTCTGCGTACATGGGATGCAGTGGTTCGATGGCGAGCTTGATGTTGTTGGCGCTGGCGTGGGGTAAAATGGCTTCGATGCCATCTTGAATCTGTTTGCGGGCTGCGGGCAGCGGCACATCCGGGGCTGCACCGCATACGAGTACAATCAGGGGCGCGCCCAGCGCGGCGGCTTCGTCGATGGCCTGCAGATTGTCGTCGATGGCTTCATGGCGCTGCGATTCTGAGGCAGCCGGGAAAAAACCACCGCGACAGAGGGAAACGGCCGTCAAATTAGCTGCCCTTATCCGCTCACCAACCCGAACGGGATTGCGCCCGTCAAGCCATTGTCGCCATACCGTAATTCCGCTAACACCTGCTTTGGCATAATTGTCAATCGCTTCTTCAATCGACCACGGTTTGGTAGTGATAGTGTGTACACAAAGTTTGCTCGTATCGGTAATCGGTTGCGTCATGTTTAAAGCCTTTTTAAATGGAAACCACCATCTACATTAATTATCTCGCCTGTGGAAAAAGGCAGCAGCCCCTCTGCAATGGCCACGACTGCTTTGGCAACATCGTCTGGCTGCCCCCAGCGACGGATGGGAGTGAGGCCATCGGCGATGAGTTTGTCATATTTGCTGCTAACAACGCTGGTCATGTCTGTTTGGATGATGCCGGGGCGAATCTCATAAACGTTGATGCCTTCATCGGCTAATGCATCGGCAAAAAGGGCGGTCATCATGCCCATGCCTGCTTTGGAAATGCAGTATTCGCCACGAGCAGGACTGCTGGTGTAGGCACTGATGGAGCCGATATTGATAATTTTGGGTGCGATGCCAGTCTCTTCTGTTTTTGGCTGAATCATGTGATTAGCGACCTGCTGAGTCAGGAAAAATGGGCCTTTCAGGTTGACGGCCATCACCTCGTCATAGCTGGCTTCGGTGGTTTCGAGGATGTTGAGGCGTTGGCGGGGTCCCATGCCAGCATTGTTGACGAGGAGGTCAATACGGCCGTATTTCCCCACCACCTCCCGCACCCATCTCTCCCGGTCTGCCTGCTCGGCAATATTGGCCTGCACAACCAGCCAACCCCCGCCAGCCTGTTTAACAAGCCCAC
>QQUD01000871.1 GCA_008501785.1 Chloroflexota bacterium | reverse complement strand
TCATCTCCTCCGACACACCAGGCTTATCATTTAAAACGAACGAAACCGTACTTTTTGACACACCCGCATGGCGGGCCACATCTTCCATCTTTGGTTGCATTTTCTCCAACTCCAAACCGATTCAAACAACTAAACAAACAAATCAATTTGTTTGTTTGAATCAGTTTATCATGCTTTTTATTGAACGTCAACAATCAACAAATACCAATTCAACAACCACCTTCATTTCTTTTGCCACATGCACTAACTCGCAACTCGCCTACTAACATAAAAATACGAAACAGAGTGTTCACCTTTTATTATTCGTATTTTTTGATAATATACAGAACATCCATTGACCATCAGGAGTTTTCAATGATAGAATATTCAGCAGGGAACGAGCTAGACGAAATAGATGCAAGCATTTTGCAGGAGCTTCAGAGAAACGGCCGTATTTCCAACGCCGACCTCGCCCGACACATCAACCTATCCCCCCCTGCTACCCACGCCCGCCTCAAGCGGCTGGAACAAGCAGGATTCATCGACGAGTACGTGACAATGCTAAATCGGGACAGGCTAGGATTCGATATGCTCTGCTTTGTAAACATCAGTTTGCAAATGCACCAGCCAGAGGAAGTCGAGCGATTCCGCAAAGCAATCGAAGCCGTACCTGAAGTGCTTGAATGTTTTCACGTAACAGGAGAGTTTGATTATCTGCTCAAAGTCGTGATTCACAATCAAAAAGACCTTGAGCGTTTCCTGGTAAAACGACTCACTCCCATCCCTGGCGTTGCTCGCATTTATACCAGTCTGGTCGTTAACGAAGTTAAATCCACAACCGCGCTGCCTCTGTCATAACGTTTCAACTTCCCGGAAGCTATGACGACTAGCGGCAACAAATTTTTTCAGCTTCCGGGAAATTACTTTTAAAAAAGTTAAGGAATCGTCATGACAAAAAATACTCCCCAAACAATGGGACAGCAATTCGGCCGTCGCTCCTGGGCAGAACCCTGGAAAATCAAAATGGTCGAACCCATCTACATGAACAGCCGTGAAGAACGGCAGAAAGCATTAGAAGCTGCCGGTTACAACACCTTCTTGCTCCGTTCCGAAGATGTGTACATCGACTTGCTCACCGACAGCGGCACCAGCGCCATGAGCGACCGCCAATGGGCTGGCATCATGATGGGTGACGAATCGTATGCAGGCAGCCGCAACTTCTACCATCTGGAAGAGGCCATTCAAACTGTATACGGCTATCGCTACATCGTGCCTACCCATCAAGGACGTGGTGCAGAACATTTGATCAGTCAGGCCATTATCAAGCAAGGCCAATACATTCCAGGCAACATGTACTTCACCACCACACGTCTGCACCAGGAATTAGCGGGTGGTACATTTATTGATGTCATTATCGACGAAGCACACGATCCACTAAGCCCGCATCCATTCAAAGGCAATATGGATGTCAACAAGCTGCAAGCACTCGTTGACAAAGTTGGCGCGGACAAAATTGCTTACCTCAGTCTGGCAGGTACGGTCAACATGGCCGGTGGACAGCCAGTGAGCATGGCAAATGTGCGTGAACTGCGCACCTGGGCCGACCAATACAACATCCGCATCTACCTCGACGCCACCCGCATGGTAGAAAACGCCTTCTTCATCCAAGAGCGTGAAGAAGAGTACGCAGACAAATCAATTGCTACCATTTTGAAAGAATTTTGCAGCTACACTGACGGAGCCTGGATGAGCGCCAAGAAAGACAATTTGGTAAACATCGGCGGCTGGCTGGCAGTTAACCACGAAGATGTGTTTGATATGGCCCGCAACATGGTTGTCGTGTACGAAGGGCTGCACACGTATGGCGGGATGGCCGGACGCGACATGGAAGCATTGGCTATCGGCATCGTGGAATCCGTGCAAGACGATCACGTTCGCACCCGTGTTAATCAAGTGCGCTACTTAGGCAAACTGCTGCAAGCATGGGATATTCCGATTGTAGAACCAGTTGGCGGCCATGCCATTTTCTTGGATGCGAAACGCTTCTATCCGCACATTGAACAGGCACAACTGCCTTCACAAACCTTAGCGGCTGAACTCTATCTGGACTCTGGTGTACGCAGCATGGAACGCGGTGTCGTCAGCGCCGGACGCGACCCCGAAACAGGCGATCATCGTTATCCAGCATTGGAACTGACCCGCCTCACCATTCCGCGCCGTGTTTACACACAAGCACACATGGATGTCGTCGCTGAATCAGTAAAAGCCATTTACGACAACCGCGACCAAACAAGCGGCTTAAAAATCGTCTACGAACCAGAATATTTACGGTTTTTCCAAGCACGATTTGAACGAATTTAATTTGACCCAGGTTGTCACCTACAACCGTCATTTCGATTAACCAATGTCGAGAAGACCCGGCACACAATAGGGAAGAAACTTGTCATGCAATTGTCATTCCGAGGTCCGCCGAGGAATCTTGCTTTGAGGTCGGGGAATAATGACTGACTCGAAGCAAGATTCCTCACTCCGAAGACTCCGTTCGGAATGACAACTTTCTTAGTAGAGCCTGTGCTGAGGTCCTACGAAGTATCCTCCGAGAAATCCCCCTTTATTCGGCATCGTGGAGATTTCTCCTCGAGGAGCCAGCCCTGAGCGCAGCCGAACGGGTCGAAATGACATTGTAATGAGATGCGTTTAGTCATGGTGGCAACTTGATTTGTTTACCACAAACTTAATGAGGATCAGAAAAGGCCAGGTAGATTACCTGGCCTTTTCTGCAAAATTTAGCTTATGCCATTACAGCAAATAGCCAAATCATTGAGTGTGAACTAAAAATTGTATTATGCTTTTACGATGCATTCATCGGGGTCGGGGCAAATTTCGCTGCACAAAGGTGAATCGTTGTGGCCTTCGCATTCAACGCAGAGGTCTGCATCAATGATAAAAATATCATCGCCTTCAGTAATCGCCTCAACTGGGCATTCATCTACACAAGCACCACAAACCAAACATTCTTCCGTAATTTTCATTGCCATTTTAATATCCTCCCGAATATAAATAATATATTCTGTGAAATTTTAATTCTGCCAATTTAACCTGAGTTTAGAGCAAAGTTGCTCCTATCTATAAAAATTGCACAAAAATTATACAAACTCAAAACTTCTTTGTCTTACCCAAATGTCATATGAAACATTGGTCAATAGTCAGGAACAAAAAGAGCCGAGACTCAAATCTGGGCTTACTTTTGAGCAAACACTTTACTATCTTCCTAAAATCGTATCTATTTCACGTATTTGGTCCGGCTTCAGGGGGCCAAATGCCATTGCCTTACAATTTTCTTCAGCCTGGGCAACGGTGCGGATTCCAGGAATCGGAATTGTCTTTTCGCTGCGTGCCCACAACCAGGCCAACGCACCTTGTGCCAGCGTGCGTCCATCACTCACAAGAATGTCACGTATCACTGTGACTTTATCAATCCACTCTGGCGTCGGTTCGCCATCTTTGAAATACTTCATCCATTCAGGGCTTTGTGTGCCACGCACATCATCAGCCCCCAGCTTCGTTCCTGGTTTATATTTTCCGGTAAGCAATCCCATCGCCAAAGGGCCTCGGTTAATGGCTGCCAGATTAAATTCTTCACAAATGGCAATCACTTCAGGATTTTCATCGATCACATTCATTTCTAACTGGATGGTGCTGCAATTAGCACCCTCAGCAAAAAAGCGTGCCCGGTCTGGAAAATCAGTGCTCCATCCGTAGGTACGAATTTTGCCTTCTTTAACCAATGCCTCCAGCGTATCACGCACTTCGCCAGCTTCGGCAACAGGGTGATCATTGAAATGGAATTGGTACAAATCGATATAATCCGTGTTCAAACGTCGCAGTGAATCTTCACACGCTTTACGAATACCTTCAGAAGAAGCATCGCCCCCTGTTGCCTGACGAGTTTCCTCATCAAAAACCGCTCCAAATTTGGTCGCAATCACAACTTGATCACGACGATTTTCAAATGCACGGGCCAAAACTCTCTCACTATGTCCTGTACCATAAATATTTGCCGTATCGAAAAAATTAACGCCCAAATCGAGGCAGGTATGAATGGCACGAATCGATTCGTTATCATCTACCTCACCCCATCCCAATGGCGTTTCATCCGCCCAAAATGGGCCACCGATTGCCCAGCATCCCATCCCCATTGCGCTAATCTCAATATCACTTCGTCCAAGTTTACGTTTCATCAGTCGTTCCTCTTTTTAAATTGACTTATTAATGTACTTACAATTATAATTTCTATCTGGACTTATTTATAGAGCCAGAATTACCTGAATTTATTAATACCAATTCATAAATCAGGCAATTTGGCATTATCTATCACAATTTCATTCAATCCTGACTATATTTTGGGGAAAAGCAATGCGAATTCCAATCAACCGGCAAAATTCAATCCCATTGTACCAACAAATTCAAAACTATTTGCGTGAACAAATTTTGTCAGGTCATCTACCTGCCGGAATACGACTACCTGCCAGTCGAAAGCTGGCGCAAGATTTAGGCGTCAGTCGCATCACTGTGCAAAATGCGTATGGAAATTTAGAAAGCGAAGGGTTGATTGGCAGTCGAGAAGGCAGCGGGTCTTTTGTGATGGAACCAATTACATCACAATCCATTAAAAAAGAAAACGCACCGATTTCCTGGCCTTTATGGCAGAGAGAGTTGATCAAACACGAGGAACAGATACCAAACACAAATATCGATTTACAAACAAACCAACCAACAAACCAAAACATCATTTCATTTACTGGTGTTGGCGACCCTAAACACTTCCCAGCAAAAGATTTTTACAAAGCGATGCAAACCGTTTTTCGGAATGAGGGTGTTTCCGCTTTGGAATATGGCAAACTTGGTGCTGGCGATCTCGCTTTACGAAACACAATCACGCATCTGTTGGCTAGTCAGGGGATTCGAACCCATCCGGAACAAACGTTGATTACGTCTGGTTCACAACAAGCGTTGGCATTGATATGTCAGGTTTTGCTGAAGCCTGGGGATGTGATTTTGGTGGAAAAGCCCACGTATAATGTGGCGCTTGATTTGTTTCGCTCGTGTGACTTGAAGATTGTGGGAGTACCTATTGATGAAAACGGGCTGCAACTTGAACGGCTGGAGCCGCTATTGCAACAATACCATCCGCGACTGCTCTACACGATTCCAAATTTTCAAAATCCATCTGGGGTTTGCATGAGTGGGACGCGGCGGCGTGCATTGATTGAGCTGGCGGGCCGCTATAATTTGCCAATTTTGGAGGATGATTTTGTAGGGGATTTGCGATATAACGGCCGTTCCCAACCAGCCATCAAAGCACTCGACCCTGGCGGACGTGTCATCTACGTAGGCACATTCTCAAAGATGCTCATGCCCGGTCTGCGCGTGGGCTATTTAGTGGCCGATGGGCCGATTTTCAACCGTCTGGTGCAGGCAAAACAAGTGACTGATTTAACAACATCAACACTCATCCAACGGACACTGAATGAATATGTCACGATTGGTCGTTATCAAATACACCTGCGGCGGTCCACACGTTTGTACCGCAAACGACGTGATGCGATGCTGGCAGCCATTGTGCATCATTTGCCTGATGATGTGCAGGTGATGCATCCAAATGGAGGATTGTTTGTTTGGGTGCGTTTGCCAGCAGGCATTTCAACTGACGAATTGCTGCCGTTAGCAATTTCTGAAGGCGTTGAGTTTGCCCCAGGCAGTCGATTTTTCCCCGCCCCAGAAGAAGGTATACAATTTTTGCGTCTCAATTTTGCCACGCAAGCCCCGGAAAAAATTGATGAAGGAATACGGCGGCTGAATGCAGCAATAGAACAATTGATGAGATAAACAACTCAAAAAGTTTTTTTATTGAACAATCAACGAGCAACGAACAACAATCAATGGACAACTAAATCACACATCAACAATGATTTTCACTACATTGTCAGTGTAGTTAGTGTTCATTTCGAAGGCGGTGGGGGTTTCTGTGAGTGGGACGCGGTGGCTGATCATGCTATGTAGGTCTACGAGACCAGATGTTGCGAGACGGATAGCACGGGGATAGGTGTGTTTCATCCGGCGGCAAACACGCATGGTTAGTCCTTTACGGCGTATGACGGAGTGCTGCATCTCCAGCCGGTCATCCTCGGGAATGCCAACC
>QQUD01000930.1 GCA_008501785.1 Chloroflexota bacterium | reverse complement strand
AGCTAAACGATTTTAAATTTATGATTGAAAAAACCCGGCTTGACCTGGAAGAAGCCGTAGCTGGTGTTGGTGCTATTCATTCACAGTTGCAAACGTTAGAGGCGATGGATGTGCGCAGCCGCCGTGTGCAGCGTTTGGCACACGAAATTGAGGAAGAGCGATCTGAGTTGGACGATTTGCTGAATGCACTTGATGAAGTTTACGATACAGAAAGCTATAATGTAAGCGTTCATATCTCAGAGGTTACCATAGGTAGTGATGATCAGCTCCACTAAAACAAAAAAGCCCTGCTGATTTTGGTCAACAGGGCGCTAAGAAATTTTACCTAACTACTCTTTGGTAATTGGCTTGCTTCTGCTGGCTTGAAAGATAACGTAGATGCCAACCAGAATCAAGATGACTGGCCAGTAGGTTCCCAACATTTCTAACGCTTGCAAAAAGACTCCGCCAAACATAATTGCCGCACCAGTGCCGCTGATGATGCCGCCAGGGATGAGTGCCCACCAATGCGTTTCATGGGCAAAGATGAGTGAAAACAGGGTGATGGACATGAAACCAAGCCCAAAGATGACCATGAACAAACCACCATCATCCAGGTTGGAATCTAACGTTGACCCGGCAATAAAGTAGCTGCCCCAGCCAATACCGCTGATAATGCCGCCCGGAATCATTAAGCCGCCTTCGCGGGCCAAAATGCCCCAAATCATGAAGATGGCACCCAGTGCTGGCAGAAACAGCAGTGCCCAGTTGTCTAAGTCAACCAGTCGTCCAACTAGGAAAAATAATCCAAGACCGATTAAAACAATGCCCCCTGCTAAATCATTACGCTTTTTCATTATCGTTCCTCCATTTGTAACTGACTGTATCTTTGGTCAGTTCATATTGCAAGCGGTTGTTTCACCGCGTTGTTTGTTTATTTAATCAATATGAGATTAGTATAGGGGGATTGGTGCTGAATTGGATGTGCCGGAAGTCATGTTGGGGTCATATTTGGGGATGTGACTGAGGGGAGGGAAAGAAAAACGGCCGTATTGCACACAATACGGCCGTTTTCGGTCAGATGGTTAATTTAGCAAATAAATAACTTGCTCCTACCATCTTTCAACTTAACGCGACGTTAACACCCATCCTCGATACTGTGGCAACGTTCGTAACTGGTACGATCTGTTACCGTATCAAAGCCAGGGCCGCCATAGAAGTAGTCAAAACCAGTGCCACCTGTAAATACATCATCACCAAGATATCCGAGCAAGAAGTCTCGCCCACCATATCCAAAGATTTGATCATTACCACGGCTGCCAATAATCACATCTGTGTTGTCTGTTCCGTGAATTTCCAGGCAGGAGTCATTCGGAAGGTCTTCATGATATATCCATGCCAACCCGTTAAAGACTCTGCGGTGCTTCTCCACAATTTCGGCAAAACCTTCATACGGACTGCCGTTAATTGCCAAGATATAACAACCATCTGCATTTTCTGCTGGTGTTAAATCAAGCCCAACAATCACAGGATCGTGGTCAGATGCGCGATACGCATTTGGCTCATACAGAGCGTCCTGAGCATCTTCCTTGAACGAGGTGTCGTAATCCAAAATGTCCGGTTCGTCTGCATTGATAGACCATGCTGCTGCATCGCTAACCTGTGACAGCAGGCTTTCATTTGCCAAACCATAATCCAGATAACCAAACTGGCCGCTGAAGACATAAGTGTAAGCAAATTCACCTACAAATTCTGCAAGCAAGTCAATAAAGTCATCACCCGTGTCCAGTGCGTCATCTGCACCTTCTAACAGTTGATCAATTGGGTCTTCTTTGTCATAGGCATTCAAGTCACCGATGATCAAGATGTCTGCATCACCGCTGTTGGTTGGGTCTGTTGCCAGCCAATCTGCCAAAACATCAGCTGTGGCCGTGCGGGTTGCATTGAAGTAACCCTGGCCGTCGCCCTGATCGCAGTCTGGAACGTCGTTGCCTGGGTCACCGTCAACGCAGACCGCACCTGAGTCATCGAGTTCAGAACCACTCTTGGATTTGAAGTGATTGACAACAACTGTAACGGTGCCACCATTGCTGTTGTCGGCAAAGGTTTGTGCCAATGCTGGACGATTGCGATCTCGACCTGTATTGAGTGGATCGGTGAATGAAACATCATCGAGAACGGCGAAGTCGCCAACGGCCGTTACCGTTGCTGGTTTGTAAATGAAAGCAACACGAATCACGTCGTCACCAACGGGGCCAGTGGCGATGTAATCATAGGTGCCTGCTCCAACCACATCGTTCAAGCCTGCCACCAGGTCCGCGATGGCTGCATCTGTTGGATGATTTTCAATTTCGATCAGACCAACAACGTCTGCATCAATTTCAGCCAATGCCGAAATAATCTTTGCACGTTGACGATCAAACTCTTCTTGATTATCAGCGCCACGGCAGCCTTGATCACTATCTGGTCCACAAATGTTACCGCTGCCATCGAGGGTTGTGAAGTAGTTCAAAACATTGAAACTGGCAACTGTAATATTGCCATCAACTTCAGGAGCCGGAGTCCGTGGATTCGCAGGTGTGTAATCTGCACCTTGTGTTGGCTGGAGGCGATAAGTGCCAAATGAGTAGAAGAGAACGCCGGTCACGTTTTCTAATGTGTCGCCCCCACGGAATTTGTTATCCAATGTGAATTCCAAACCATTGGGATGGATGGCTGGGTCAGGATTGCCACTGGTGCGGCCATCGTCAATGGTCATGCGGCTGCGAGCATATAGTTCAACGAGCGCATCGGCTTCAGGTGAACCTGGTTCGAAAACGGCCGTTGGTTGGAAGAGTCTTTCTGGTGCCACAACAATTTCACCAAACCGGTCATAGTTGAAGTACTCATCAATGACAAGTGGTTGCGGGAAGGTGAGCAACATGCCTTCATAAGATTCTGGATCGATGCCATCTGGAACTGGCAGATAAACCTCGGTAGGGTCTACAGGGGTAACTGCACCACATTCCAGAACGATATCCACATTGGTGATTTCTGTCAGGTCAAAGAATTCGTCAACCTCACCTTGAACGCGAACGGATTCGCCAACAGCTGGTGAGTAGAAAGTTGTGAAGACATAAATGCCGTCAGATGTGGTATGGTCGCCATCACCGACTGGGTCCTGCAAGAAGAATCCACCAATTTCGTCTGTATCATAGAAGGTAGCTGTGACCACACCTTCTGTTGAGACAACAGAGCCGTCCAAAGCGCTGGCTGGGCCGTTACCCTGAATGTTATAAATTGGGGTGAAAGGATCGCCACAAACTTCGTCGAAAGTAGTGAAGCTGAAAGTGGCATCCGCATCCATATTGTCAGGTGGATCTTCGGTGTCGTTGTCTGCTACTTGCGCAGCGAAAACTGTGACTGTACAGGTTTCGCCGACTGCAAGGTCAACATCGGGGTCGAGTGTGTAGGTTTGGGGGCCTCCGGTGGTTACGGCCGTTACCGCGCCACTGGTTGTACAGTTCAAATCGAACCATGCACCCGAAACAGTAACCTCTTCACTGAATTCAATTTCGATATTGGTTGTCCAAATGATACTTGTTGAGCCATCTGCAGGGAATGTGCTGGCAACAAATGGTGCATCATCACCTGGGCTTACAATTGGGGAATAGGTGCCAATCGGGAATGGTGTGGCTGCAGAAGCATTTGTGGTTTCGCCATCTAATGCGTTTGGACCACTAAACGTCCAGTTGGCTAAAACAAAGACATTTCCATCTGGGCCAGTGCCGTCAACACGGTATGCCCAGCCATCCAGGTACTCCCAGGGTTCACCATTGCCATCAACGTTGATGTCACCAAAGACATCGATGACAACGCCATTTTCAAACAATTCAATCGCATCATCGCCATTAATGCTGGCGGCACCACTTGTGTAATCTGGTGCGAAGCCAAAGAAGCTGGTGAATCCTGTCGATTCAGAGGCAACGTAGATGTAATCGCCTGCGGTTGCAGCCACGGCTGGGAAGGTGAATTCTTCGCCATCTGTGCCGCCACCGTTATTGGCCGAACCAATTCCGTAGACACTTAAGTCTGCAATGTTTTGACCAACATACAGTTCAACACCTTTCGGTACACCACCAGATAATGGTCCATCAAAAACACCAGATAGGACCAACGGAGGTGCTGGTGGCGCATAGGTGCCAATTGGGAACGGTGTGGCTGCGGTGTCATTTGTCGTTTCGCCATCTAACGCATTTGGACCGCTAAACGTCCAGTTGGCTAATACAAATGTGCTTCCATCTGGGCCTGTTCCGGCTACGCGAGATGCCCAGCCATCCAGATATTCCCAGGGTTCACCATTGCCATCGACGTTAATATCGCCGAAGGTATCGACAACAGCACCATTCTTAAACAATTCAATTGCGTCATCACCATTGATGCTGGCAGCACCGTTTGTGTAATCGGGTGCGAAGCCAAAGAAACTGGTGAAACCAGTTGATTCAGAGGCAACGTAGATGAAATCACCAGCGGTTGCTGCGACGGCGGGAAAGGTGAATTCCTCACCATCTGAGCCGCCACCGTTGTTGGCTGAACCAATTCCATAAATGCTCAAATCAGCAATATCATTTACAACAAAGACTTCAATAGCTTTAGGAATACCACCTGAAAGTGGGCCATCGATCACACCTGCAATGATTAAATCAGAGCCAGTAGAAGGTGGTGCCGCATCTTCTGTTGTAAAACTGCTGATGAAATCCGCTGCCATATTGTCTGGCGGATCATTTGTGTCGGCATCAGTAACTTGTGCTGCAAAGATAGTTAATGTACATGAATCGAGATTGTTGTAATCAACATCTGGGTTGAGTGTAAAGTTTTGTGGACCACCTGTAACTGTTGCCGGAATGATGCCGCCACTTGTACAGTTGATTTCATACCAGCCAGCAGCCGTTGTGACATCTTCACTAAAATTAACAGTGATATCTGCATCAACAGCCACATCGGTTGCACCGTTTCCAGGGGCGATACTTGATACAGTGGGCGCTGTATCTGCTGGGCCTGGAGGGGTATAAGTGCCATTGGGGAATGGGGTTGCTGCTGTGGCGTTTGTTGTTTCGCCATCCAAAGCATTTATGCCACTAAAGGTCCAATTTCCCAAGTTAAAGGTTGAGCCATCAGCTTCTGAACCACTGACGCGATAGGCCCATCCATCTAAATGCTCCCATGCTTGACCTGTGCCATCGACGTTAATATCTCCAAACACGTCGATGACTGTGCCATTTTCAAACAGTTCAATGGCGTCATCCCCGTTAATATTGGGTGCAGTGCCATTGGTGTAGGTTGGGGCAAAACCAAAAAAATTGTTGAATTCTGCTGCTTCGGTTGCCACATAAACAAAGCTGCCACTAGTTACGGCATCGGCCGGAAAGGTAAATTCTTCTCCATCAGTTCCGCCACCGTTATTGGCTGAACCAAATCCGAAAATACTAAGATCAGCAATATCGTTTACGACATAAAATTCGACTGCTTTTGGTAAACCACCGGGTAATGGACCATCCACTACGCCAGTGATAAGCAAATCAGTCGATGCAGCCCGGGTTGGCGTGCTACCTGTAATAAGCAGGGCAAATACCAGAACCAGGCTCATAAACAACAAAACAGAATGCCTACGATTCATGTTTCCTCCTCAAGGAACAATGTAAATTTGGGTGAATAAAAAAACAAGGGGGTGTGACTGAACAACACACTTTCAGGGGACAATAATTGGTTGGGGAAACCACCAAGTAAGGAGAAGAGAGTTTGTTGAAATTCATTCGATGATTTTCTCCTCAAGTACAGCGCAAAGACTCAGTCAACTCATAGATTATCATCTTTGAGAATTACGTTCCATCTTACAATAATTCTTACGAACCTGTCCTGTCAAATTATTTCGCTGTAAGTGCTGAAGACCAACGAAAGTTAGCATAGATTTATTAACAGGGTGTCAAAGCGAGATTAATATTCGTGGCAGGAGATTTTATGGACGAGGCACACTATCGCATAAGGATATTGGACATGGATGTAACGGATTTTCTGCTCCGTGTTATTCGTTCAATCTGTGTCCTAATTATTGAGAATGGTTGAGTATTATTGAAATGGCTTTTCAATGCGATTGATGATAAGTCTTCCGATAATATAGATAATTGCCACAATAATTCCCATAATCGTCCAGGTTGTGTTTGAAAATTGC
>QQUD01000254.1 GCA_008501785.1 Chloroflexota bacterium | reverse complement strand
CGATTTTTTCATAGGCGGCTTGCGTCAGGGTGCTTCCGTCTCGCTGTGCAAACAGTTCGGTAAGGGCATATTGCAGCAAGGGTAATGCGCCTGGTTGTTCGTTGACATCGGCGGTGATGGCGGCGATGAGACCTGATTCAGGCATGACGCCTACGCTTCGCGCCGGACCACTAATGGCTTGTTCTAGTTCAGCTGCGTTTAAGGGTAATATGAGTTCGGTGTATTGGCGCAGCAACTCCCCTAAAGCGGGATGTTGTAGGGGCCGGTCGTAAAAATCAGCTCGTAGGGTAATGATGATACGCAAACGGGAGCGTGGGTCGGTAACGGCCGTTACCAAACTATCTATAAAATGGTTACGGACTGTTTCATCTTCTACCAGGGTAAATAATTCTTCAAACTGATCTACCAGCAGCAAACATTCACTGGGCTGCGCCTCATCCTGATCGCGGGGCAAAATGCGTTTGATGGTGCGGATTAAGCCCCGTTCATCCTTTTGCAGCGGCTCGATGAGACTCGGTGGTGGGTTGACAGCCACGTGCAGCAGTGCCGCTTCTAGCTCTTCCAATGGGTGATCGCCGGGTGTCATCGTGACAATGAACCAATTTTCAGAGCCAGGAACAGCCCCTTGTCGCAGTGCTGGAATCAGCCCTGCTTTGACCACACTGGATTTTCCGCTGCCGCTTGGCCCAACGACGGCAAGAAAACGATTGTTGGATGAAGATGTGAGGGTGCCATTTTTGTTGAGCCGGGCCAGGAGTTGGTTGGTTAAGGTGGTGCGGCCAAAGAAATGCTCACAATCACCCTCCTGAAAGGCGTGCAATCCCTTGTAAGGATTGACCAGATCGTGAGCAGCTTCCAGAGGTGGCCGTGCAGGCAAAACGCCGACGCTGACCGGGTAGATGGCTTCGCGGAAGGCATTGGCTAATGTGGTTGCATCGGGATAACGGCCGTTTGGTTTTTTGGCGGTTGCTCGTTGGATAACCCTGTCTACCTGAGGTGGAATATTGGCGTTTTGTTTACAGGCGAATGGGATGGGTTCATTCAAATGATTATGAATAAGTGTGACCAGCGATGCGTCAGGGAAAGGGGGTTGCCCGGTGAGCAAGGTATAAAGAATGATGCCAAAGCTATAGATGTCAGTCAGGGGTGTAATTTGCTCGCTTAACACCTGTTCTGGTGAGGTATAAGCAGGAGACCCAAGCATGTCTCCGTCGGCAGTCAAGTTTTGCTCACTCTCTAAATCTTTAGCAATACCAAAATCAGACAGGTAGGCATTCCCGTCTTCGTCCAGTAGAATGTTAGCGGGTTTCAGGTCGCGGTGGATGATGCCCTGCCGGTGAGCAGTGGTTAAGGCGGCGGCGATTTGGTCTACGAGGGTAATGGCCGTGTCTAAGGTTAGCGGTGCTTGCTGCAACATCGTCTCTAAATTGCCACCCCGCAACAGGCGCATCACCAGATAAGCGCCGTCTGGATCACGCCAGTAATCGTAGAGGGGCACAATGTGGGGATGTTCGAGCCGAGCCACCATATGCGCTTCAGCTTTAAAGCGGCGGATAAAATCGGGCTGGTTGGAATAGCGAGGCAGGATGATTTTAATGGCGACTTCTCGCTCTACCACCGGCTGATAGGCACGATGCACCGCGCCAAACGCGCCCGCACCGATTTCTTCTAACAGTTTATACCCTCGAATTTTGTTTGTCTGGGTTGGGGTTAATCCTATTTCTCCTGCTTTGATACTTGCATAAAGCTGGGTAGTGCGCGCAGTGGGAGCCATGCCCAATTCTGCCTCCAGTTGGCGGTGGCACGCTTCATATTGGGCCAAAGCGCTGTTCCGCTGCCCATTTCGTGCCAGACTCTCCATCAACTGCCGGTAGCCTTTCTCACGGAGATTGTCGATTTCAATCTGCCGCTGAGCAAATCCTTGCGCCTTTTGATAATTGCCTTGGTGCAGGTGCATGGCGGTCACAGTTTCTAGCGCATCTAGGGCTTGTTGGCGCAAAGTCTCTCGCTTGCCCATGGCCCACTCTTCAAAAATATTGCTGTCGGCCAGGTAAAAATCAGACAGAAAATCGCCCTGATACAAGGCAGCAGCCTGTTCGAATTGTTCTTGGCAGATAGGGCAGGTGATCAAATCGGGGTGGGTGTGTTTGCGAATTTCTTCCAGGGTTTGGGCAAAGGTTTGCATATCCACTGTAACCAATGCTTGTGGGTGGATACAGACGGTTAACCGCTCACTCATGATGATGGAAACGGCCGTTTCTCCTGACCGATTTGGCACTTTCGGCAGCAGTTTACGCAGTTGGAAGACGGTCTGGCGCAAATTGAGTTGGGCAGACTGGCGAGGCAGGTCTGGCCACAATAAACCCATCAAGGTGTTGCGAGTGATAGGTCCCCTGTTTTCGATGGCGAGATAGATGAGAAGTGCTTGGACTTTGTTGGTGCGGAATTTGTGGAGAGAACGGCCGTTTAACTCAGCCCGAAACGATCCAAGTAAGGATAATGATAAACCCGACATAACAACCCTCCTGTTATGGCGGTTGCCTGGGGCGGCCCCTGATTGCGCCAGGAAAACCATAAAGCGTTATCAGCTTAACAACATCATAACACAGAAAATCAAACAATCGCTCGTTGTTAACGGTGGTTGAAAAATTGTTAACGGTGTCGCTAACGATGAGATCACGCAGCGTGTCAACAATGAGAGCAGTGGAGCACAACAGTAATGAATCGTTGTTAGGCGCTGTTTACAGTCAATCTGAGAAGCGCAAGGATAAAAAAATATGTTTACCAAGAAATGGACATTTTTAATCGTGTTGCTATTCATCGGCATGATGATTAGCTGCCAGACCACTTCTCCGGAAACGGTTACTCTGAAAGAAACCGTCATCGCTGAGGTACCGGTTACGGTGGAAGTGACACGCATTGTTGAGGTTGCTGAAGAGGTGGAAGTGACGCGGGATATTGAAACCCTCAACAAAGTTGACCCTCCCAGGGGAACCACTATTGTGAAAGAATTGGTGCATGGTGCGCCTATCCACGGCACAAATGGATTGGCGTTTGACAGCCAGAACCACCTTTATATTGCCAGTGCCCTGGGTCGAGAAATCGTGATGATGAACCCACGGTCAGGCAAAATTTTGGATCGCTACGGACCCAGTAGCGGTGTGGAAGGTCCCGACGATGTCACGTTTGGTCCCGATGGCTCACTTTATTGGACGGCGATATTGAGCGGCGAGGTTGGCCGCATGGCACCCGATGGGTCGGTGACGACACAGTTTGTAGCGCCATTCGTGAATCCGATCACCTTTTCCGATGATGGTCGGCTCTTTGTCGCGCAGGCCTTCGTTGATGATGGCCTTTACGAAGTTGATCCCGAACTTGTCGAACCACCCAAGCTCATTCTGCACACAGGCAATCCTGCCAACCATCTGAATGCGTTCGATTTTGGCCCGGATGGCTTGCTGTATGCGCCACGCCAGCAGTTGAATCAAATTGTGCGTATTGATGTAGATGCAGAACCGGAACCCACTGTGGAAATCTTGACCGACCAGTTCCATGGCGCTGTTAAGTTCGATGCGTCGGGCCAGCTTTACGTGCTTGCCGATGGGGCCGATGGCCTCGTGCAGTTTGATCCCGACAGCGGAGACGTAACCGTGATTGCCGAGGTGCCGCTCGGCTCAGACAATATGGCTTTTGATGCAAACGGTAACATTTATGTTTCCAATTTCCGTGACGGCTCAGTTCTTCGGGTACTGCCCAGTGGCGGAACGGTTTTGCTCAGTCCAGGTGGCCTGGTGGCTCCGGGTGGTATTGCCGTATTGCCCGATTCTCATGCAGGCGAGTCTCTCTTGGTGGCTGATTTTTGGACGGTTCGAGAATATGATGGGCGAAACGGCCGTTCTGGCATCGTGGGTCAAGACTTCTTCTTTGATTCTCCGCTCTCGGCAAGTGCTGATGGGGAAAATGTGATTTTGACATCCTGGTTTGGAAACACCCTGGAGGTATGGAATCCAGAAGCTGGCGAAATTCTGGAGGTGCATGGTGATTTTGCCGCACCTTTGAATGCAATTCGTTTTCAGGGTGACTTTGTGGTCGCAGAGCTGGGAACCGGCAGCTTAATCCGCCAAGATGGCAATACGGGCGAACGGTCTGTGCTGGCAAATGGATTCGCTGTGCCTTCTGGATTGGCAGCTGCTGATGACAATCTTTGGATGGCTGACTGGGCCAGCGGCATCATCTGGCAAATCGTGGCTGATGGGGTTGTTCTGGAGACACCCGTGGAGATTGCATCTGGTCTGTTGTTCCCAGAAGGGTTGGCTGTGGATCACGATAACAGCTTGTTGGTTGTCGAAAGCGGAGCCGGACGCCTGTCGCGTATCGATCTCGGTACGGGGGAAGTGACCACGGTTGTTGATGAGTTGAGCTTGGGATTGCCAGCGCCTGCTAACTGGCCTCCCACCTGGTTCTTTAACGATGTGGCAGTTGGGGAGCAAGGTGATATTTATGTGACTGGCGACGTTGATAACGTTATTTATCGCATTCGTGTACGGCCGTAAGTCGAACAGCATGATGCCTGGAAGGTGCAAAATTTTGCCCAGGCATCATGTCATTTATGAATCACGAATTTTACGAATGAACGAATAGAGTTGTTCCTTAATAAAGTTTTGCTCTTGTCATTCCCGCCCCCACCTTCGTGAGGGTAGACTGCGGCGGGAATCCACTCCTCTAATGAAGATGGATGCCTACCTGCGCAGGCATGACAATCATGCGTAGTTGTTAAATGGGAACAACTCTAATGAGACGAATGAAGAAGAATCTAAAATTCGTGTTATTTGTCTATTCGTTTCATTCGTGATTACTGAGCGCGGCTAAAAATGCCAGATAAGATGGCCGTGGTGAGTTGTCTCGGGTGAGCAGGCTATAGCCGCTTTCGGGGAAATCGTTGCCGAGCAGGGGGCCGAAGTTAAGGTTCCAGAGGAAAAGTGGGCCGATTTGGTTGTTGGTTTGGGCCAGTTCGTAGGCGCGGAGGGTGTATTCGGCTTGCTGCCATGCGGTGACGTTGCCCATGTATTCGACGCCGGGGGGCGGTGGCGCATCCAGCCCGTCGAAGCTGCCCCAGCCAAACTCTGTGACCCAGATGGGCAGCGACGTGCCCGATTCATTCATGATGGCTGTGTAGTCGTTGAGCGTGTCGGTGAAGAAGAAGCTGGGATGGTCGTTGTGGCCGACTGTGTGCGGAGCCGGATTGGCAAAGCTGCTGTCGGGTGGATTAGCCCATCCATACGGATGTGCGCCGATGGCGTTAATGTAATTGGCAAGCCCAGCATCAAGCATGTTTCGCAGATAGACGCGGTCGTCGATGGCGGAGATGCCGTCGTTGATGCCGGTGGTGGCGGGGGCGGCGCTGATTAAAATGGCGTTGGGGTCGTGTTGGCGCACACCGTTGGCTCCGAAGCGAATCAGTTCGACTAAATCGGCGGCATTGAGGGAACGGCCGTTCCACTCCCGCATTAAATTTGGCTCATTCCAAAGCTCATACGCAGCCACCTGTCCCTGATACCGAGCAGCTAAAAATGCCATAAACGTTTCAAAATGAGCAAAATCCGAAGGTGGGCCATCCAATTCTGTTGTGGGTCGGCTCCATTCAGGCGCTTTGCTGACACCGAGCAGCACTTTGATGTTGTGTGCGTTGGCTGTGGCGACGAATTGGTCTAGTTCAGCAAATCGCTCGGCGTGAAAATCATCGGGATACGGCTGGTACAATTTCCACGAGATTTGCACTTTCACCCAACCCATGCCCAAGCGGTCCAAATGTTCAAAAATTTCATCTTGGTCTTCGTCACGCAGGTGCAGTTGGATGCCCATCAGGTCGGATTGCAGCGGTGCGCCCTGGTAGATGGGGTAGTTGGGGGTGGGAGTATTGGTGGGGATTGGGGTTTGGGGACTGGAGGTTGGGGTAGTGGTCGGAACGGCCGTTTCCACTCCCAAAGGCGTTGATGTGCTAGTGGCTGCGATTGTTGGTGGCGGTGGGAATAGTGTTGGGGTGATAACGGCCGTATCTACCGTCTCAACTGCTTTTTGACACCCTACGCCCACCAACCCAAAAATAAACACCACCATCCCCAAAATGAGATGTGGTGCGGTCAAAAATGAATCTGTGCGGTTAAATTTTCGCTGCATAAACCCTCAAAATA
>QQUD01000742.1 GCA_008501785.1 Chloroflexota bacterium | reverse complement strand
TGATCACATCACTGGTGAATTAAGGGATACGATGATCTTTGCTAAGATTGTTGAGTAGATTGCAGCAGGAGGGCATGTTTTTCTACGGTTGCCCATTATTTCCTGACTGTTATAATCCAGCCGCTTATAAACCTATTGAGCTAATTATTTATGAATAGAAACGACTATATTTGGCTGGTGCTCATTATCGCTCTGGTGGGTGGTGGTATTTGGATGTTGCAAAATCCAGGCTTCCCGATTCGCCAGGGTTTAGATTTACAGGGAGGGTTGCAAGTTTTGCTTGCACCTGATTTACCTTCCGATGCAGAAGTTGCGCGTGAAGACATCGAAACGTCTCGGCAAATTATCGATCAGCGAGTGAATGCGATTGGTGTTACTGAACCGCTTGTGCAATTATTGGAAGATCGACGTATTTTGATTGAACTGCCGGGCATTGATAATCCCGAAGAGGCAATTGAACTTATACAAGAAACAGCATTGCTGGAGTTTGTGGATACTGGCCCTCGATCATTGCCAGAAGGAATGTGCGTTCGCACTTCATTAAACATCGGGCCTTCACGCTGTGAGTCAGAAACTGATCAAATATTTACAGACACAGTATATGAGACTGTAATGACTGGTGCAGCACTGAGGGATGCACAAGCAGAAACGGATGGACTTGGTGCAACAGCGTTTGTTAGTTTTGTGTTGCAGCCGGACGAGTCTGAACTTTTTGCGGACTACACGCGTACGCATCAGGGTGAATTTTTAACGATTGTTTTAGACAAACAGGTGATTTCTAGCCCTCAGATTAGTGCGGTGATTGAAGGTGGCGGGACAATCACAGGAAATTTTACTTTCGAAGATGCACAACAGTTAGCATTGCAGCTTCGATTTGGCAGCTTGCCGGTTCCTTTGAAGATTGTAAGTACGCGTCAGATTGGGGCGACTTTGGGTGAATTGTCGATTGAGGCAAGTGTGCGGGCTGGCACGATTGGGGTAGCTATCGTGCTGCTTTTTATGCTGATTTATTATCGTTTGCCTGGGTTGTTGGCTGATGTGGCGTTGGTGATTTATGCATTGATCAATTTTGCCGTGTTTAAATGGCTGTCGGTGACGCTAACGCTGCCTGCGATTACCGGTTTTTTGTTGTCAACGGGCATGGCAGTTGATGCGAATATTTTGGTTTTTGAACGGATGAAGGAGGAACTGCGTAAGGGGGTTCCTTTGCGTGAAGCAATTTTGACTGGTTTTGATCGTGCTTGGTCGTCGATTCGGGATTCGAATGTGGCGACGTTGATTATTTGCCTAATTTTGTGGGGATTTGGTCGTAACTTCGGCGCAAGTGTGGTGCAAGGATTTGCGATTACGCTGGCGATTGGGGTGTTTATTAGTATGTTTACGGCCGTTATCGTCACCCGCACCTTCGTTCGTATCGTCATTGGCAACTTGGCTGATTGGTTGCGTAAACAACGCTGGTTGTTGGGGGTATAAAGGGACTGATATGTTTAATCTTGTACAAAAACGACGTTCCTACTTTATATTGTCCGCGTTTGTCATTACTTTAGGCATTGCGGCAATGGTGTATTCTTTTCTCACGACGGGTGCTCCATTTTTATTAGGCGTTGATTTTCGTGGCGGTACGCGATTTGAATTGCAATTTACAGAACCTGTTAACGAAGATGATATTCGTGCAGTTTTTAATGAATTTGATGTGACCAATCCATCGGTGATTTCTATCCAAGGTGAAGGTTTACAAAATGCGTGGCAGATTCGCGCTGAGTCAATGCAGCCAGAAAAAGCACAAGCGATTGAAAATGAATTAGAGTCTCAAGTAGCCCCATTGATTCCAGGCTCAACTGAAGTGCAAAGTGTGAGCGCGACAGTGGCTTCGGAAGTAACAAGGGCGGCTTTTATTGCGGTGATTGTAGCAGCGGTGATTATTTTGATTTACATTATGGTTGCTTTCCGTCAGGTGCAAAATCCGTTTCGGTATGGTGCTTGTGCAGTGACGGCCATGATTCACGATTTGTTTGTGATTTTTGGGTTTGCAGCGGTTACTGGTGCTTTGCTTGGCTGGGAAGTGGATGCACTGTTTTTAACGGCCGTTCTCACCGTCGCTGGTTTTTCATTACAAGACACGATTGTTGTTTTTGACCGAATCCGTGAAAATACGGTCAGACGGCCGTTAGAGCGTTTCGAAGATATTGTGAATCGTTCTATTTTAGAAACCATCCATCGGTCATTGGCAACGCAGTTAAATGCGATGTTTGTGCTGGTGGCGATTTTGTTGTTTGGTGGTGCTTCCATTAAGCCATTTATTGCGGTTTTGTTTATTGGTTTGTTGAGTGGAACATATAGCTCAATGTTTACGGCCGTTCCGCTCCTCGTGGCCTGGGAAAAGAACGAGATTCCTTTCCTCAAAACATCCTAATCATGAAAATAGTGTTGTGGGTGATGTTGATTGCAGTTTTAGTTGGGTGTGCCGTGCCTGATGCACCGACACCTGTCCCTCAATCACTGGTCTTGCCATCACCCCAACCTGTACCCGCCACCTTTACACCGGGACCAGCCATTGTCCTTCCCACAGCGTCACCGCTTCCTACTAGGCCGCCAGCACCCACAACAATAGCCGATACGCCGATTCCTTTTGAAGATACGGTTGTTGAATTACGCTATCAGATTCCGGCGATTGGGTTAGACCGCCGCCTACAGGGGAATATTGGCAGTCAAATCATTCTCGTTGATGAAACTACGGGATCTGGCCAACAGCGCAATAATCAGGCTACCATTCTGCTGCAATTGCAGCAAGTTCTGAGGGGTTTAGAACT
Source organism: Chloroflexota bacterium (assembly GCA_008501785.1). The sequence continues at coordinate 3,381 of QQUD01000742.1, read as the reverse complement.
TCCGCCTGTGCCTGAAGGGTGTGATCGTTGTGTGCAGATGTCTTTTGAACTGCCATTGGAAGAAGTTTCTGTGTCAGGTTGGCTGCAAGATGTGACGCTGCTGGCTAGTATTGAAAACTTTATGTCGGTGGCTTTGGGCGCACACTTTCCACCTAGCGCGACAGCCGGTTTACGTCGCAGTGCATCTCCTTATGCTCCTGCACAATCGTTGGCTGTTTTGGAAGACGGCCGTTTATGGATATGGCAAGCCAACCAAGACACCATTCCTGAGCCTTTTCAGGTTGAACCAACATTGGTTGACGCCATTTTTGCAGTTGATGTGACTGACCTGGCGTCTGAATATGTGGCAAATTGTCCGGGCGTTCCTTTAGAAACCCTGGCGTTGGTTGCAGAGGATGGTGTAGAAATTACGATTGTTTGCCCCGAATATTCCCTGCCCTCCACGCTGATGCCGCTTTATTCTCAAATGGACTCCTTGATGGTGTCGCAATTAACTGATGATGTTGAGCGTCCTCCAATTGGATTTCCATTGACGGCTGTGCTTGATTATCAGCGGGCTGATGATACCCGATTAACTGTGTATGGAGATGGAACGGCCGTTGCCCTTGATGCAGAAAACACGGTATTCACAGACACATTGACACTTACCCAGGTGATAAGTTTGACCTCTACTTTAATCGAAAGTGGTGAAGTAAAATTGGGGTTGACGACGTTTGATGATGAGGTGGAAACGGCCGTATCTCGCATCCTTGTTCGCGGTAAAAGTGGCGTATATGACGGCATGTGGGAAAGCGTGAGTCAAGTATCCGCGTTAGATGAGATCAATGTATTGTTGGACAGTTATGTACAGCCACCTGTTGAACCAACGGTTGAACCAACGATTGAACCAACGATTGAACCAACGGTTGAAATAGAAGCCACTGAGGAATCCACCCCTTCACCGTCACCAACGCCATAAATCTGATAAATAAATGAGAAGTAGCAATTATAAACTGATAGAAATTGCTAAATCACCTAAACTCCCTCTTTGCTTTTTTTAGCAAATATTTAGACAAGTGCTGTTTACTTAACATTATTATGTTCAGAAGCGTGTATAATAATGCTACATATTAAGTACTTCTAAATAAATTTAAACCTCTGCATGTTCAAGCGATGACCAGAAGTAGCGGTTCCGTATTATTAGCAGACGCACAATAGTATGGGTTGAAAGGCTGTATTGGATAACATAGCCCCCCTCCTTTCCCCAATTCATAAAATACATGTTTCAAAACACACAGACTCGGTCCGGTAGTGCATTTGCAACGATGCGAGTGCGCCTTCTTGAAAAACTATTTCCCAATCGTGCATTTATGCGTGAATATTACGACCATCTTTATTACCAACATCGTAGTTTTGATGTCAAAGGTCTGACAACGCAAGGTGTTTATACGCTTGAATTAGAGAAAGTATTTGTCGATTTAACCATTGCGCCTCAGCGAAAAGATCGCGCATCTACGGATCCGATGCGTCCTATGCCTGCCAAGCTGCAAAAAGGTCGGTACGACTTTTGGGATTATTTGACTGCAGATGGTGCGAAGGGTCAAAAATTGGTCATATTAGGCCCGCCTGGAAGTGGTAAAACAACCTTACTCAAACATGCTACTTTAAAGTTAGCCTCAATGGTTGTAGAAAGTGACCTGAATAAAGTCCCGATTCTTCTCTTTTTGCGGGATCATGCCAATCAGATAGCGGCTAATCCAGATTACACAATTTTTGATGCTTTAGCAGAACGCTTGAAGCTATGGGAAGTTGATGTTCCATTAGAGTGGTTTATGACGGCCATGAAAAAGGGACAGTGTTTATTTATGTTAGATGGCCTGGACGAAGTTGCTGATGCTGATTTGAGGCGGAAGGTGATTGCCTGGGTTCAGTCGCAAATGCAGAAGTTTTCAGCGAATGGGTTTGTGATTACATCCCGTCCGTTTGGTTATTATAATAATCCTTTGCAAAATGTTTCGATATTGGAAGTACGGCCGTTTACTCTTGAACAGGTGCGGAAATTTGTACACAATTGGTATCTAGCAAACGAAGTCATGAGCGCTCAGCGAGATGACCCTGGTGTGCGGATGGAGGCCAAGAAGGGCGGGGAAGATTTGCTGTGGCGTTTACGCCAGGTGCCGGTGTTGTTGGATATGGCTGTTAATCCACTTCTTCTCACGATGATCGCAACTGTGCATCGGTATCGCAGTAGTTTACCTGGTCGCCGCGTTGAGTTGTATGCTGAAATATGTGAAGTCTTTTTAGGTAAACGGCAGGCAGCCAGGGGTCTCAAATTTGATTTAACCCCAGCTCAAAAACAACGTGTCCTGCAATCTCTTGCTTATTACATGATGCACCACCAGCAGCGCGAAATTGAAGCACATGAAGCTGCTTTTGTGATTGAACGCCCCCTCAAGCGAGTCGTTGGACCTCAACATGGCACAGAAGCCAATTCTGGGGAAACATTTTTGAAGATGATTGAGAATTCTAGTGGCTTGTTAATTGAACGCGAAGTAGGTGTCTACAGTTTTGCTCATCTTACTTTTCAAGAATATTTGGCTGCTAATCATATCCTTGATCAAAAGCTGGAAAAGGAATTGCTGACCTGGGTTGAAGATAGCTGGTGGCATGAAACGATTCGCTTGTATGCCGCTCAATCCGATGCGACGAATATAATCCGGGCGTGTTTGTCGAGAAAACGGCCGTCTGTGCCTGCGCTAACCCTGGCAATGGAATGTTTGGAAGAAGCGCGAGAAGTGCGACCTGAATTGCGCACTATTTTTGAAAGATTGGCGCAAAGTGTGGATCATAAAAGTTCTGAAGTACGTCAGATTGCCGCAGAAGTATTTTTGATGCTGCGCTTGCGGCGTATGGTGCGTATGGATGAATCGCGGTATGTGGATACATCCTTGATTACACATGCTGAATATCAACTGTTTCTCAACGACATGCATGAGAATCATAAATATCATCAGCCAGATCATTGGAGACGGTATCGCTATCAATCGGGAGAAGGGCGGCTGCCGGTGGTAGGAATACGGCCGTCTGATGCCATGGCATTTTGTCGCTGGTTGACGGATAGAAGCTCTGGAAAATGGCAATATCGTCTGCCAAAAGAAGATGAGCTTCAGCTTGGCGAGGTCAAACAAGACCCCCATTTGGAAGCGATAACCAGTGCCAGCTATTGGTTTTTATCTCAATCTGGTTATCACACATCCCAATTTGAATCTCATCTTCCCGCAGAAGAACAATCAGCAACGATTATTCGCCGATTTGAAGATGATTGGGATTTATATGACCCAAATCGAAGGGCTAATATATTAGAACAGACACAAAAAATAATAGTAAAAACTGCAAACAAAA
>QQUD01000707.1 GCA_008501785.1 Chloroflexota bacterium | reverse complement strand
GGTGCAAACAATATCTATGGCGTTTACTTTTCTGTGTCGGAACCGGCAGCGCTGGAAGCAAAAGCGCGTGAACTGGCGATTGCCAATGCGCGGGCGCGAGCGGAATCTTTGGCAGCATTGAGCGGGGTGTCATTAGGTGATGTGCGCATCATAAGTGAGGTTGTCAGCCAGCCAGCTTATCCACAACCCGGTATTGGTGGCGGGGGTGGTCTTGCGATTGCAGAGGAATCTATCGAAAGTATTTCACCAGGTCAATTGAGCTATGAAATTCAGGTGCAAGTGACGTATAACCTGATGCGGTAGCCGGTTGTTTTTAAGATGGGGTGGGAGCCATGTTTCATTAATACGAAGAATCCACGTGTAGGCTTTAGCTAAAAAAGTTCCTAAAGCCTACACGTTCATGCCAGAATATTCCTGTCCCTTTTTACAACAAATGACGTAGATAACAAACGTCTTATAGCCGATACGATCCGATTGTTTCAACCATACAATCTTGCCAATTACTTTTTGTGAGGAGAACATAATGGCTAAAAATAATCTAAACTTGTCAGTAAGATGTCTTGATTGTGAAAAACGAATCACCTTTAAAACAACCCCTCGCATGGATCAGACAGTCGTTTGCCCACATTGCGATGCGATGCTTGCGGTGGTTGATCTAAACCCAATTGAAGTAGATTGGGCCTTTGAAGATGATGATGATTATGATGATGATGATGATAATGACGATCAATAATTGTCACTATTGATTTTTCACAGTATCGAATTCTTGCCTGTTTCGTTACAATAGGCATGTGAATAAATCAAAACAACCAAATGGCAGTGCTTCTGATCCACAAGAAATGAAATCCGATCTCAGCTCTTTGTTGAATGTGCTGCCGGGGATACTTTACCGCTGTGCCCATGATAATCAGCACACGCTGCTGTTTGCCACGGTTGGCAGCCAGGAATTAACTGGGTACGCCCCTGCTGATCTTATTCAAAACAGGCGCGTCAAGTATGCAGACCTGATTCTTCCTGAGGACAGACAAACCCTGTTCCAAGAAATTGCTGCCGCAGTTGATAAAAAGCAGCCTTATCACTGTATCTATCGCCTGACGACAGCTACAGGGGAGGAACGCTGGGTTCTCGACAAAGGCGAAGCTGTTTTTTCAGCCGATGGCACGATACAAGCTTTAGAAGGATTTGTCACCGATCATACTGAACGGATGACTGCCATTCAATTGTTAGAGCAGCGCGTTGCTGATCGCACACGCAAATTATCTGCTTTGTATGACATTCTCGAAGTTGCCAGTGCGCCCAGCGATTTACAGACAACTATCACTCTCTCACTGCAACAGGTATTAAAGGCAATCAAAGCGAGTGCCGGAGCCATTCATTTGCTCGACAATACAGGTGAAACGCTTCGTTTGGCCGCTCAACAAGGTTTACCCGAAACAGCATCCGCACGATTAACTCAAATTAGTGTGCAAGAGAGTCAGTTAGGTGGCTGGGTGGCGCGACACAACGAGCCTTTGGTTATTCCCAAAATGGACGAAGATGCCCGGATGAAAGATTCAGCACATCAAAATGAGCTTGATGTTTATATTGCCGTACCGATTGTTGCCAATAATCTGGTTCGCGGCGTTCTGACTGTTTGGGGGGATGATTTATCACGCTATGCGGCCCAGGAAGAGATGGAACTGCTGGCTTCGGTGGGAGAACAGCTTGGTGTGGTGGTAGAAAATACCCGGTTACGCCATCAGGCCGAGCAGCTGATGGTGTTAGATGAACGAAATCGCCTGGCGCGAGAATTACATGATTCCGGTACCCAATCGCTTTATAGTGTAACGCTTTTTGCCGAAGCAGGCCGAAATTTAACCCAAGCAGGCGAGTTCGAACGGGCGGGTCAACTCTTCAGTGACGTGCTGGAGACGGGGCAGCAGGCGTTGAAAGAGATGCGGCTGTTGGTACACAAGCTGCGGCCCTCTGTCTTGGAAAAAGAGGGGTTGATTCGGGCTTTACAGCATCGTCTCAATGCGGTTGAAGGGCGCGCTGGGGTGCGAAATCATCTGGTTGTTGAAGGATCGCTTGATATCAGTTCCGAAGTAGAAGAAGCGCTTTATCATGTGGTTCAGGAAGCGCTCAACAATATGATTAAACATGCCAGTGCCAGTGAAGTTAAGGTGTTTTTGAAGCAAGATGCAGATAGCAATATTACGTTAACGGTTATGGATAACGGGGTAGGTTTTGATATAGAAACGGCCGTTTCCGGCAGCGGTCTAGGATTGATCAGTATGCGTGAACGCATAGAAAACCTTGGTGGCACGATCACCTATCACGCGTCGATTGGGCAGGGCACAGAAGTGCAGGTACACTTGCCAATAGATTCATGAGGAGTGTATGATGAGTGACAAAATTCGGGTTTTTCTGGCTGATGATCATGCCGTTGTGCGTAAAGGGTTGGAAACATTAATTGGGACGCACAAAGATATGGAAGTGGTGGGAACGGCCGTTGACGGCCTAGAAGCCGTTGAGCGCGTCAATCAATTACACCCTGATGTCATCTTGATGGATATCCAAATGCCTCGCAAAAATGGGGTGCAGGCCATCACTGAAATAAAAGCTGCCAATCATGATGCCCGCATTCTTGTGCTCACCAGCTACAGCGAAGATGAAACTGTATTCGCAGCCATTAAGGCGGGAGCGCTGGGCTACCTGCTAAAAGACTCATCCCCCCACGAACTAATCCAGGCGATCCGCAACGTTCACGAAGGTCGCTCCTCTCTGCATCCTGATATTGCGCTGAAGGTGATTCAAGAACTGAATAAACCAGTTTCCAAGCTGCCGCCCACAGAGGAGCCATTAACCGAGCGAGAGGTCGAGGTGCTGCAACAAGTAGCTCGGGGTTTGTCTAACCAAGATATTGCCGAAAAGTTAGTTGTCAGCGAACGCACCGTGCGCACCCATATTAGCAACATCCTCGGCAAACTTCACCTCGCAAATCGGACGCAGGCTGCGCTTTACGCGCTGCGTCAAGGTTTGGCCAACCTAGACGACGAATAACCCCCTTCTCCTTTTTGGCTGCTCCATTACGTCATTTGACGTATCTAAAAACCTATCATTACGCCGATGCAAAACTGAATCGCAACCAGTATCATTAACACATCAAATGATTGAGAGTGTTGACGTGGAAAACTTTGTAAGGAGATGGAAAGTATGGCTAAGCTAATTGAAAAGATAGAGATTACTAGATGTCCTGCTTGTGGTACTAACATCCGCTTCGATAAGCCCTTATACCTGGACCAGGATGTTTCTTGTCCTGAATGTGAAACCCAGTTACAGGTCTACCAGCTAAATCCATTGAAGTTGGATTGGACTTTTGATGATTATAACGATGATTACGAGGAGTGGGACTAGAAAATAAACAAATCGAGTCAGCGTAGATAGTTTTTTGAGCCACTTCCATTATGGTCGTGGCTCGTTTTATTTAGGAGGATGAAAGATGATAAAGGAAAAAGTGAATGAAACTGCTTACATCACACCAAGAGGTGTTGCCAAAATTGAAGCCGAGCTTTCATACCTGAAAAACACAAAACGACCTGACATTATTGAACGTTTGCAGGATTCTTTGGCTGGGGGTGACTGGATAGATAATACAGAGTATTTATCTGTTCAAGATGAATTGGCTTTTGTAGACGGCCGTATTCAAGAACTGGCATATATTTTGCGACATGCCGAATTGATTCAGCCAGGTGAAATAGACGGTATCATCCGTCTTGGCAGCACTGTCGTTGTGCAAGAAGAAGGTGCAGAGTTAGAGACGTATACAGTTGTCGGTCCACCCGAAGCAGATCCCAGCAACGGCTTAATTTCAAATCGATCCCCTTTAGGACGCGCTCTTGTCAATCATACGATTGGTGACGATGTTGTCGTAAACGCTCCCAATGGCGTCATGCGTTTTCGCATTATTGCCGTATCATAATTACAATCAGAGACAACATGCGCAATAGCGCACCACGAATTAGGAAAATGGGACACAGATTTATTGTGCAAGCCAAATCTGCCATTCTAATCGCGTCTATTATTGCCGGTTTCATTGGTTTTCTCATTCTCTTTTTGGCCAACCAGCCGCAAAAGACAAAGGAATAGCACTGGATAGTGCTTAAACGGGGAAAGCCTGTTTAAGCAACCAAAGTTTCCGATGGTCAGTGACTTTTTAGCAGGCATTAGGTTTATTTTTGAAGATACTTTTGAGGTAGGAGAGAAAGTTGAACTTCCTGGACTACCTGGTGGCACCATTGTTGAAGGTGTGGTTGAAGCAGTCAATCTACGTGTAACGCTCATGCGCGCCACAACTAGTGAACCGTACACGCTACCAAATGGTGAAATTCGGGTTGTACGCAATTTTAGCCGTGGCCGATTTTCCATCGCTAACATTAAGATAAAAATCTCTGCTGCTGATTTGAGTCTCGCGCTACCCTTGTTAGAAGATCTAGGACGAGAAGCCGTTACGCTCCTTCCAAATTTGTTAGAACCCTGGCAAGTAATCAGTGAATCAGGAGAAATCGGTCAGCAAACTGAGTTGACGCTGGTGGCGAAAGCTCGGTTCGGAAATGCAGCCGAAATGCGGCCGCTACCGATTCTAGCAGCGTCGACTGTATCGTTACCATATACCACCTGTCCATTTTTACTTAACCGCTGAACGGGATTTTGATTGGCGGGCAAACGCCCGTTTCCTCCCCTACCTGAACGACCATTCACCGCCACCCCTGAACGCTTCAATCGATACCTTTCCATCCGCTCCTGACTCTCCCTTTCCTCCCGTGCTACCAGTGCTTCATGGTCCAGCCGCATCTGTTCCATATCTTTTTCATGCTGCCGTTCATGCTCTGCATTTTCCTGTTCCCGTTCAGCTCCCTGTTCAATGGCCAATCGAGCTGCTTCCGCTTCGGCTGCTTCCTGCTTCACCGCCGCATCATCCACCAGCGCAATCAACACATACACCGCTCCCGCAATCAGGAACATCGCTGTGCCAGCGACTTGCGCATCCCGTCCGGTCCCTTCAAAAAACCAGATCGACACAATCCCAATCACCAGATAAATAACCGTGATGGCCATGGCAATCATCGCCTTTTGTCGCTCCCCATTCGTGTAAAATCGAATCGCCGTATGTGCCGCCAAAATCTCACCCAACATCTCAAACAGCCCATCACAAAAATCACGCACCAACTGCATCCACGAAAATCGTTTCACAAATCACACTCCATTGGAAGCTGTCAGCCATTAGTTTTTAGCTATTAGCCAGATTTGCTTTCCCTATTAAAATCGTAGCCATCATGGCTACCATAAATTGCTTTCCCTCATCTGAGCATGTTTGCCATTTAGCCAACAAGCTTTACTCAGCCCTCATAACTCAGTCCTCAGTCCTTGTACCCAGTTCTCAACCTCTTTTGTCGGTTGGTGTTAGTTTTATGGGCATCTCCATTCGTCTAGAGCGCACTACATGTGGCCGGATGATGATGCTAAACTTCTCGTATCCCGGTGTTACCACCTGAATATTGGTGGCTTGGGAAACGGCCGTTCCCGTCATCATCACTTCACACATCGAAACCTCCTCACACATCAATTGCATCGCGTCATCAGGCGCTTCAACATCAATATCCGGTGACTGCCCCAAAAACACATCTGCCAAAACTGGCTTGCCCGTCATCGCATCTGTGATTGTTATGTCCAACACAAAAGTGGGCGCAGCTTCAGTGGGATGGGTTGATGTTGGCAATTCAATCCGCTGCACTTGCCAGCGATCCATCACCCATTCGGCTCCCACTGCACCCAACCCCCTGCACTTGGGTTACATTGCCGACTTGGAGCAACAAGTCGCCGACCGCTTGCAATGCATCGGAGATGTCAGCCGTAACCAGCTCGATTGGCGTGCATGGGGATGCAAAATTGAATACGAAGCCATGAGCACCCAAATGTCCATTCTAGCCGCTACTGCTGCTCCCCAATCCGCCGATATCCTTGATGCCGACATCGCCTACGCTCAAGCCATTGCTCAACTTACCCCTCTACCCACTCCAACACCTACGAACACACCAACAATCACACCAACGCCATCCCCTATCAGTACGGCCACGCCAACTTCTACTACAAATAGCCGTTTACCGTCACTCCCTGATGATACCCAAATCACTGCCTTCATCACCGGCCAGG
>QQUD01000345.1 GCA_008501785.1 Chloroflexota bacterium | reverse complement strand
TGTACATCCCCAATAATCTCCTCCATTTGCGTTTGCATATTTTCTAGGACAACGTCCGTAATGTCACCCAGGCTAATGCCGTAAGAAAGCGGTTCGCCTGGGTCTTGTACATGAATGTGGACTTTGATGGTGTTTTCATCGCCGACGACAACGGTAGAGTCGCCCATGGCGTCAATGCGATTGCGAACCTCTTCCACGTTCAAATTTTTGCCCATGAGGATGAATTGCACATCGTAGGGGTTTTCGATTTGACCGGTTTCGGGAATGGCAAATGCTTGGGCGGGGGCGTGAACGGCCGTTTCTCCCCCACCTTCCTTCAATTCATTCAATTGACCATGCACATACTGCAGCATCCCCTCAAATAAGTAAACCAGCCCTTGTCCACCGGAGTCAACAACACCAGCTTGTTTGAGGACGGGCAGCAGTTCGGGTGTGCGTTCGAGCGATTGCTGACAGCGTTCCAAGACCCGCTCTAGCATAAAGCGCAGGTCACTGCTTTTTTCGGCTGCATCAATGGCTTCTTTGGCACCGGCCCGAATCACAGTCAAAATAGTGCCTTCAACCGGACGCATCACACCGCCATAGGCGGTGTCGGCTGCATCATTGAGCGCACGAGCCAGCGTGACGGTGTCGAATTGCTCTTTGCCTTGTAATCCTTTTGCCAGCCCGCGCCAAATCTGGCTAAGAATGACGCCAGAATTGCCACGAGCACCCATAAGCGCACCGTGGGCTAGTTTTTCCGCGACCTTACCAGCATGCAGTTCATCACTATCTTGAATGCGTCCGTAAGCAGCTCTCATGGTTAGCAGCATGTTTGTGCCGGTATCTCCATCGGGAACCGGAAATACGTTTAAAGAATTGACATACTGGTGGTGTTTTTCTAACCAAAACAAAGCCGCTTTGGCCAACTTGCGTAATTGTTGCCCGTTGCAAAGTAGCCATTTTCGTAGTGCAGGGTTTTCTGTTTGGCTCTTCTGTGTCACGGCTGCTGTTTCTCCTTCGATTTTTCCTTCGATTTCTCCTTCTTTATTCTCAGTCCTTGAATGAAGACGTTGACAGATTCAACCGGCAAACCCAACGATTTTTCGACATGGAATTTTACAGTGTGTTGAATGCTTTCAGCCACTGCCCGGATATTGACGCCGTATTCAACAATTACATAGACATCAATATCAATTTGATCGTCTTCAATGGTCACATTAATACCGCGCCGCTGGTCAGCAGACAGCATGGTAGTAATGCTGTTGACGAGGTTTTTACTCGACATGCCGACGACCCCGTAACATTGGTTTATTGCTTGTCCGGCAATTGTGGAAACGGCCGTTGTTGAAATTTCTATCATCCCCAGTTTACCTTCTTTGATGGGCATGTTTTCTCCCGTTGAGAAAGTTGTTTATCATTAAAAAACCAATCTAGTAGAATGCAAAAAAATACGGCAAACTACCGTGCGACAATCATATCCTATTGTGCTGTTTCAGGCATTTTTAGGAAGCGTTCGAGCCGAATTTAGGCTGATTTTAATGATAGGATTGACATAAAATTGAAAGCTTGGAACCATACATCGGCATTGGCGAAACCAGCCGCCTGTAATCGATGTTGATGTTCTGAAATTGTGTCTGGAATTAACACATTTTCTAGCGCCGTTCGTTTTTGACTGACTTCCAAATCGCTGTAGCCATTGGCTCGTTTGAAATCATGGTGAATTTTAATAAACCGTTCGTTTTGTGCGGCGTCAGAAAATACAACTTTCTCTGACAAGACCAACGCCGCACCGGGCAGCATGTTCGCATAGATTTTTTGCAGCAACCGTTTACGATCTGCTGGTGCGATAAATTGCAGCGTGAAATTAAGAATGACAACAGAGGCGCGTTCAATTGGGCAATCTTGGATGTTTGATTCAACCAGGTCAACCGGAATTGGACCGTCATCTTGATCTAGTATCTCTTGACAGCGGGCGATCATGGCGGCAGAGTTGTCAACTGCAACGATGCGACAGCCTGGGCGGGTGATGCGATGTCGCATTTCGAGCGTAACGGCTCCAAGCGAACTGCCTAAATCGTAAATATTGCTATGTGGTTGGGCATAACGGGCGGCAATCAAGCCTATGAGCGGCAACGTGAGTTCGTATCCCGGCACGGATCGGTTGATCATGTCGGGGAAAACTTGAACGACGTTTTCATCAAAGCGAAAGGGGGCAACTTCATCTTTTGGTGTGGTGTAGATGTTGTCGTGGTTTGTGGATGTGGGCATAGGATAATCCTCTACAAGTTTATTTTGATTCTTACCCGTCCTGCCAGGCAGACCGCGCCAACTATTTAAAAAACCAACGCTGTTCGCGGTCTGCCTGGCAGGACTAGACGACTTACCAAGGTCGTGAGCTGTCTGCTTAGTAGAATGAAGGTGGATTATCCTAAAACACGGCCGTTTCGACCAAATCCTGCCCCCATCATGCCAACAGACCGCGAACGACGAAAGCCGTCCTGCCAGGCAGACCGCGCCAACTCTTGAAATGACCAAGGTCGTAAGCGGTCTGCCTGGCAGGACTTCACGACCAACCCCTACCATTCATCCAGATAATCTAGCCCATCAGGGTGTTTGCGCTCACATAAAAAGTCGAAGACAAATTCGCGGTAATGGGCACTTGTTGGAAAATGTTCACAAACAAACGCACGGTCGATGAGCTTGCCATCCCGGGTCTGCACCCATTCGTGATAGTTACTGTAAGGCCAATCGTCAATCGTGCGCGAGATTCCATGCAGTACTGGATTTGCATGAATGTACCGACAGAGGTGCAGCAGGTAAGATTGGCTGTGGACGAGTTTGCCTTTGGCCGGACCTTCAAAAATCGTGCCACTGTGGGCATATTTTTTATTGTAGGTTTTGCTGTAAACGTTGAAGATGCGTTGCGGGAGGAGAGACGCACGGGGAAGCCCATCTTGTCTGACGAGAATATGATAATGATTGGGGAGAAGGACGTAGGCGATGATGGTGATTAGATATTTACGGCCGTTTTCTTTCATCCTGGCAACAATATCCATGAAATCATTATGATTGTGGCAAATGGAGAGACGACTTCGCCCCCGATTGTAGAGATGATAGTAGCAGCCGGTGTTGTAAGACGGCCGTTTCATCTGGCACTCCTTTCTGATACCTGTCCTGTCGGGCAGACCGCGAACGATATAGCGTTCCTGCTTGGCAGACCGCGAACGACGATAGCCGTCCTGCCAGGCAGACCGCGAAAGGCTTTGGTCATTTAAATAGTTGGCGCGGTCTGCCTGGCAGGACTAGACGTTCATGTGACTGGTAAAATATCTGCGAGAGAAATGTCTTTCCCCTCGAAATTGGCAAAGGTAAGGTCATCGAAATCTAAATTGAAATGTGCTTTTACCTCACCCATCAAGGCCAGGTAATTAGTGAGCAGTCGCTTGTCCCAGTCGAGATTGAGTTGGGATGCGGCCGTTTTTATCGCCGCCTCTGGTCCCTCCAACTCCACAAAGCTTCCATACGGCATTTCATCTAGCACGATCTCTACTTCGCCAAGCTGAAATGTTTCGCGGTACTTTTCATACACCTGAATTGGCGCAAACCCGAGCCGTTCACAGATGCTGGCTGCTGTGTCAAAATCGCTGACTTCAATCTCAAGCTCTTCGCGGATTTTGGCTTCGCTGGTTAGATCGGCGGGTGTTGGGCCTTTGAAGGTGAGCTTAACGGCCGTATCCTGCCTCAACCTCAACAACTTCAATTCCTCCCGCAGCCGCTCATTCGGCGTGTCAAAGCGCACGTTTTTTTCAAAGACGCGCGCTTTTTTTAGAATGGCGTTTTGGGAGAGGAGGGTGGTGCGAACGGCCGTTAAATCCGCCACCAAAAACTTTACTTCAACTTCTAAACGATCTTGCTCAGACATCAAACCCCCGTTTCCACATCATTATTCAAAATTTTTGAATCACCCACAACAACCAAAACCTGCCCCTTTTCTACGCTTGCGCCAGCTTCAACAGCTACCGCCAGCACCACACCATCACGGGGAGATTTTAGTTCATTCTCCATCTTCATCGATTCCAGAATAATCAGCTTATCACCTTTTGCTACGGTGTCCCCTTCAGAAACAGGCACCGAAATGATGATCCCAGGCATTGGCGATTTCACAGCAGCCTCACCTGTCACTGATTGCACTGTGCCACGCGCTTTTGCCAGTCGATAAGCGCGTTCATCCTGCACATGCACCGAGTACAGTTCACCGCTAATCAACACTTCTGAAAGGCCATCCCTTTCCTCTACCACGGCCTCTAAAGACCGATTGTTGATCACCAACGACACCAAACCAACTTCTGACAGTTTCTGAAAATCATATTCGTATTCGACGCCGTTCACCAGCAGCTTGTCTGGCTCAACATCAATCACATATTCTTTGTCATCTACCATTGCATAATATTTCATTTGTTGCCCCCTTATCTCCGCAGCCGTTCCCAGCGACTGTACCATTTCCAGTTAGTCGTATCCCGTTCACCGGGAGCCATAATTTGGCTGGCGTGCTGACCTTGTAGGTGATACATCAATGTTGACAAAATAGCAGCTTCTAAATGATCATCGGTTTGTCGCGTATCCATACTGAACTGATCTTCTACAAAATTGATGTCAAACTTGCCCGTCATAAACCGGTGGCTGGCCATCATGTGCTGGTGGAATGGGATATTCGTTTTCACGCCCATGATGCGATACTCTTCTAGCGCCCTGCGCATTCGCAGCACCGCTTCGGCTCGTGATTCACCATAACAAATCAGCTTGCTAATCATTGAATCGTAATAAGGCGTCACTTCATAACCAGGGAACACACCCGTATCAACGCGCACACCAGGGCCGGTGGGCAAGCGGCTAGTTGAAATTGTACCGGTTGATGGCAGATAATTGTTGTAAGGGTCTTCGGCATTGATGCGACATTCAATGGCCCAGCCGCTCATTTTGATGTCCTCTTGTGTCAAACGCAGCTTACGGCCACGCGCAATTCGCAGCATTTCTTGCACAATATCTACACCCGTTACCAATTCTGTTACTGGATGCTCTACTTGTAAACGGGTATTCATCTCCAGGAAGTAGAAGTTTTTATCCTGGTCCATCAAAAATTCAATTGTGCCAGCGCCAACATAATCGACCGCTTTGGCGGCAGCTACGGCAATGTCTCCCATGCGCTGCCGCAGTTCTTCATCAACAACCAACGAGGGACTTTCTTCGATTAGTTTTTGGTGCCGCCGCTGCAAGGAGCATTCTCGTTCGCCCAGATGGATGACATTGCCATGTGCATCAGCCAGCAGTTGAATTTCGATATGACGACCTTCGGTGATCATCTTTTCCAGGTAAACTGTGTCGTTTCCAAATGCGGCCATCGCTTCACGTCGCGCCGCTGCAATTGCTCCTTCTAAATCCGCGGCTTTGTGAACGGGGCGCATCCCTTTGCCCCCGCCACCGGCCGATGCTTTCACCAACAGCGGGTAGCCAATGTCGTTGTTGGCGGTTGCGATCAATTCTTCATCGGTTAGGCCAGGGCTGCTGCCAGGAACCACTGGAACGCCAGCGGCTGTCACCGTTTTGCGGGCGGTGAGTTTGTCACCCATGACGGCAATGGCGTTGGCCGGTGGCCCAACAAACACGAGGTCATTATCCACACAAGCTTGTGCAAATTCGGCACGTTCGGCCAAAAAGCCATAGCCGGGGTGAATGGCCTGTGCGCCAGAGCGTTTGGCGACATCGATAATTTTGTCAATGACTAAATAGCTGTCTCGCGCGGCTGAATCACCAATGTGATACGCTTCATTGGCAAAACGCACATGTGGCGCGTTCCGATCCGCATCAGAATAAACAGCGACTGTGCTGATGCCCAACAGGTGACACCCACGCAAAATTCGCATGGCAATTTCGCCCCGATTCGCGATCAGCAGTTTATCAAAATATTTTGTGAGTAATCCATCTTCTCGTTTCATGGTTTTTTAGCTGATTGCTATTAGCTAGCTAATAGCTTTATAAAGGCATGTTCCCATGCTTTTTCGGTGGGTTTTGGTCGCGTTTGTTTTGCAGCATATTGAGGGCGTTGATCAGGCGGGGGCGGGTTTCGCTGGGCATGATCACGTCGTCGACGTAGCCGCGCCGGGCGGCCACGTAGGGGTTGGCAAAATGTTCGCGATATTCGGCTACCAGTTCTGCTTTGCGTGCGTCTGG
>QQUD01001014.1 GCA_008501785.1 Chloroflexota bacterium | reverse complement strand
ATGTGGTGATGCTTTTTATGAATCGGGTTTTTTACAAATCTGGCAGCCATGCGACCGTCGTGCCGGTGATAATTGTGAACAGAATTAACCTGGGCAATTTATGTGCGTTGCCAGCCGCGCCACTCACCCAGATGGCTGCCAACCAAATGGTTTGCAGCCCCATCATTAAGGCTAATAATCGACCTGTTGTGAACAGATTTGTGAATGTGTACCATAGTTTGGGTAGGTTGAGAAGGTTGCTGCGATTTGCAACCATGACATCTTCAGACATTATTTTGCTCCGTTGTTAGCTTCTTGTTATGTCAATATTCTTGTTTCATTTTTCGGGATTTTTGCAACGACGCCTGGCGAACTGCTCAATTTCTTGCTAAAGCGTGGCGCGAAACTCCCCAACTGAATACGCTACAATTTTATTAAAACATATGAATTTTCAATTGCAATTGGACTTGGGTAAGGGGAATGAGGTGGGGGAAACGGCCGTTTCCCCCACCCACACAAATCAAAACTCTTGACACATGAACAAAATGTTCATACAATGTGAACTATGAGTTCAGAATACATAGATTTACAAAATTGGACACAAATTCACACACATATTTTGCACCTGGAAGAGCAAGGCTTAGTCACCCGCACCTTCCGCCGTCTCGATCCAGATCGGCAGCAAGTAATCTTGACTGCGATTCTGGATGAAGCAGTTGACAAAGGGCCAGAATCGCTGAATATCAAACATGTCGCCAAGCGGGCGGGCGTTTCAGTAGGGTCCCTTTACACCTACTTTCCGAATCGAGACGGGATGCTGTCCTTTGCCGTTCAAGTTTGTGCGCGTTTTGTCATAGACCAATTCAACCAATTTAGACCTTACTTAAAAGCATTGCCCCTGCGCGAAGCATTAGAAGCTTATGTGGCGGGCGGCGTTGAGTGGAGTCAACTTTACACAGGTTTTCTCAGATTGTTCGCTCGAGCTGCCTATCATGGTGAGTCCGAACTGTCGGAATCACTGGTGCGGCCAATTGCTACGACTATGCGAGAAATAGTGACCGAAATCATAACAGTAGCAGCAGATAGAGGTGAACTGCGTAAAGAAATCGACATCGAAGCCACTATACGAATTATTCACACTTTGACAATCGCGGTCGGTGACAGCCATTTGCTCCCCTACTTGAACACATATTTTCAAGTAGTTGATGACAACATTTCACCTGAGCGGCACCTGACAGCGTTGTTGGACTTCATCATGCAAGGAATTGGCAACCCACATGCCAACGGAGAAAACAAATGAAAACGTTAAGCGTCGCCAAGAAGACGCTGCTCGAACTAATGCGAGAACCGCTGTTATTGGGACTGCTGTTATTCTTTCCAGTATCACTGGTAGGCTTTTACTACGTCGCATTTAGCCAGACAGAGGAAGGCTTATCCAGCTACCTCAAATTGCAAATCTTGAATGAAGATGAAGGCAACTTTGGAAATGAGCTGGTCGAAATTCTCGCTACAACCAAATTTGAGGAAGAGCCAGTCTTTGATATTGAGCATGTGACAGATCGTCAACAAGCCGAAATTGCATTAAGAGAACACAAAGCAGCGATGCTGGCAGTTATTCCCGCCGATTTTTCAGCGAAACTGACAACGGGTGCAGAGCCTGCACAGCTGATCATCAACGGTGATCCAAACTCGGATACGTATACATTTGTCTACAGCTTTCTCAACGGCTTGGTGCGCGAATTTGTACACCAAAAAGCAGGTTGGCAAGACGAGGTATCACCCATCAACTACGAATTTTTACCCGGCACCGGCACAATGTCCGATTTTGATTTTGGCGTAGGCGGCATCATCATTTTCGGCGTCATGTTTTTGATGGTTTCAACAGCCACCGTGATGGTGCGGGAAACTGTGACGGGAACATTAAGCCGCCTGCAATTGACGGGCATCGGCTCTGGCGTGCTTTTGGTGGGCGTAACGCTTTCGCAAATGGTAGCTGCGCTCATCCAGGTTCCAATCACCTTTGGTTCAGCCGCTTTAATGGGCTTCCAAAATAATGGTTCATTGCTGTTGGCAATGGTGATTAGCCTGTTGGTGGCATTTTCGGCAATCGGGGTGGGGCTTATTGTGGCTTGTTTTGCCCGCAACGATGGCGAAGCGACCAACCTCGCCTCTGTTGCTTTGATTCCGATGGTGTTTCTGTCGGGTGCATTATTCCCGATGCCAGCAACACCGCTCTTTACTATTGGCCGCCAAACCGTTGAACTTTACGATCTGCTGCCAACCACCCACGCCACCGAAGCCATCCGGCAAGTGCTCATTTTCGGTGCCGGTCCCGCCAAAATCGCCTATGAACTGGTGATGATGACGGTCTTGTCACTGATCTTACTGGCGATTGGTGTGGTGCTCTATCAACGGATGCGTTTAAACAGGTAGCAGGAGGAAATCAATGTCTAACGTCGTTCTGCAGAACGTAGTTCTGCAAACAGAAGGTCTAACCAAACGTTTTGGGGACCTGACCGCTATTCAAGATTTATCACTCAAGATTTACGAGGGGGAAGTGTTTGGATTTTTGGGGCCAAATGGCGCAGGCAAGACGACCTCCATCAACATGATTTGTGGTTTGCTGAAGCCAGATGCCGGTCAGGTATTGGTGCAGGGAAAACCCATTCATAACGGAGACAATCAAATACGCACAAAAGTGGGCGTCTGTCCTCAGGATATTGTGCTTTGGGAACGGCTCACTTGCATTGAGCAGTTGCAGTTCATCAGCCAAATGTATGGTGTGGATAAGCAGTTAGCTCGCCAACGCAGCGAACAGGTGTTGGAAGATTTGGGGCTAACGGCCAAACGCAAAGTACAAGCTCGCGCCTTATCAGGCGGCATGAAACGGCGGCTCAATTTGGCGATGGCATTGGTCCATGATCCTGAAATTATTGTGCTCGATGAGCCTGAGGCGGGGCTGGACCCACAGAGCCGCATCAAAGTGCGTGAGTACATCAAATCGTTGGCCAGACACAAAACCATTATCCTAACGACTCACAACATGGATGAGGCGGACCGGATGGCGGATCGAATTGCGATCATTGATCATGGCGAACTGTTGGTGCTTGATACGCCGGAAGCCCTGAAACAAAGCGTAGGTGAAGGGGATGTGGTTGAGATTGACCTGGATGGTGTATGCGAACACGAAGAACAAGTTGTCGCCGAGGTCAAACCGCTCGTGAGTCAGGTCTCGTTGGACAGCAAGCGCCATCAATTGACTGTGCGGGCGCTGAATGCGGTGAGTGCTTTGCCAGCTATTCTCGATACGTTAGAAGCAAATGGCCTGCAAGCAAGTGATGTGCGCGTTCGTAAAAACAGCCTTGAGGATGTGTTCATTCAGCTAACGGGGCGGAGGTTGCGAGAATGAAGTCTATTCTTGTGGCACGTAAATATTTTGTGGAGATGCTGCGTGAATGGCAACTACTGCTGTTGGTTGTGTCAACACCGATTGCTTTTTTGGTGATTACTGCGGTTGGTTATAGTTCGCCATTGCTGGTTACTTATCCAATTTTGGTGATTAATCCAAGTGAAAACGGCGCACCTTTGGTTGCTGAGTTGGAGGGGCAGCGGTATGGTAACGGCCGTTCCATTTTCCAAGTAACCCAAATATCAGACCCCGCTCAAGCTCAAGAAATTCTGACAGACCATGGCGCAGCGGCACTGGTTACACTTTCGGCGGAGGATACGGCCGTTACTATCACCGGTGACGCCCTCTATCCGCAATTTTACCGGGTCGGCCCCCTGCTGGAGAATGTGGTTTACGACTATGTTGACCAACTGGCAGAACGTCCCCAAATGTTCCAAATCGTCGAAGAGCCGATCTTCAATGTGGGACCTGAAACAGAGTTTGATTTGTACGCACCCGGCATGATTCTTTTTGGCCTGATGATGATCATCCCGCAAACGGCGATGCTCGTTGCCCGGGAGATTCGCTGGGGAACGCTGAAGCGGCTGCGCATGACAGGGTTGAGTGCGAAAGACCTTTTTATTGGCGTGACGCTGTCTCAATTGGGCATTGCAGTGGCACAGGTTGTGCTGGTATTCGTGACGGCAATCCTGATGGGCTTCAATAACCAGGGATCGCTTTTACTGGCAATTTTAGTTGGGCTGGTTGTTAGCTTTTCAGCAATTGGGCTGGGGCTAGTCGTTGCATGTTTTGTGGAAAATGACGGACAGGCAATTAATGTGGGCAGTACAGTGATGATGATACTGGTCTTTTTTTCAGGTGCACTGTATCAAATGCCATCGTTAACGATGTTTAGGTTAGGTGGTCATCAAATTGGAATATTTGATGTGTCTCCTGCCACACATGGCTTTCTGGCATTGCAACAGATTCTTACTTTTGGTGTGGGGCTGCAAGGGATTGCCTTTCGTTTGGGCATGACATTGATGCTCTCGCTGCTGGTCTTTGCCATTGGTGTGTTTGCTTTTCAGCGTTTGAAGATGCAGGAGCAATCGTAGTTTTTAACCTCCCGGAGGTGCAGCACCTCCGGGAGGTTAGAGTATAATTACCTGCATGAGTAACCCTATCAGCGACAAAGAGATTATTGAGCGCATTCAAAATGGAGATAAATCTGGTTGTGCGGCGTGTATTGAAAAGTATGGACCTCGCATCTACCGGCTGGCGCTGCGCTTGATGGAAAATGAAGCCGATGCTGAAGATGTAATGCAGGAAACGTTTTTGAGTGCGTTTAAGGCGATTGGCAAGTTTGAAGGACGCTCTAGTTTGGGAACGTGGCTGTACCGGATAACGTACAATGCGGCGATGATGCGGCTAAGACGGCCGTTTCCCCCCACCCTCTCCGTTGATCAATCACTCGATGAAAGTGACCCCACCTTGCCCGTGCCGCAGCAACTTTACGATTGGTGCTGCCTGCCAGAAAAAGATTTTGAGACAAGTGAAGTACGGTCAACGTTGGAAAGTGCGATTTCGACGCTGTCGCCGGCGCTGCGTTCGGTGTTTGTGCTGCGACAGTTGGAAGGGATGTCTACGGAGGAAACGGCCGTTTCCCTAGAAGTCTCCACCGATGTCGTCAAAACCCGCCTGCGCCGCGCCCGCCTACGACTACGCGAAGAACTGTCTACCTACTTTGCTGAAAAAGAACAAGTCGTGTGACCTAATGACCCACAAAAATTGCCAACACCTGCTCGAACAGCTTTCTGATTACTTGGATGGGGAAGCATCCAAACAGGTTTGCCACGAAATTGAGCAACACCTTGCAGACTGTGATGATTGTCGGGTGGTTGTCGATACGTTGGGTAAAACGATTCAATTATACGAAGAACTTCCACAGCCCGACCTACCAAACAAGATACGCCAACGGCTGTACAAATCACTCGACTTAACATCACTTCTACCAGACGAATAAGAAGATGCAAAAGCGCAAAGAAAGAAAATCCTGGCGTCTTTGCGACTTTACGTGACAAATTTTCTCCCAAATCAACAACATGATAATTTGATGTCGATATACGCGCCGTTGAGTTTGCTGATGATGGTTCCCACCTGGCTGACTTTGACAACTATGACAGTGTACTTGTGGCCCTATCCAATTTGGTGATGGCTCCACAAACACCCTGGTTGTCCGAGTACACTTTTGTGCCAGCCGATCCGACTACTGGGGAAGCGGGACGTTCATTAAAAAAGGCTCATTGACATTGTGCAAAAAACACACGATGAATTCGTGCTAATCTATTAAAGTTCACCCTTATTCAGATCATTGAGATGAAGTTAATTAAGAATTTAAGCAACCTCATTTTTAATGCATACACTCTATTCTGCCATAAGCGATCATATCGCTACCTATTTCTACTGAAGCTGAACCCTTTTGATGAACACAAGGTTTGCAAACTGCTTCAGTTTCTCACGGAGGTCATAGTGAAACTTTTTTCGATTCGTAGTTATTTTGTGTTGTTTGTATTGATATTTTTTGTCGTTGGCTGTGGATCAACTGGCAACAATGAAGCCCCCCCTACCCTAGTTGCTGCGGCCACAATTCCCGCGGCCAACAACACAGCCGCCGAACCAACAGCCACACCGGTGCCAGTGGACCCAACTGTTGAACCAACAACGGCACCTGCCGATGATGCGCCCGCTGCAAGTGACGATGCGGCGGACGATGCTGCAGCCGATGCACCTTTCTTGGCACTCAACGCCACCAACAGTTATGGTGAACCAACAAATGTTTCTAGTTATAAGTTAACCTTGGCATTTGATGAAACG
>QQUD01001052.1 GCA_008501785.1 Chloroflexota bacterium | reverse complement strand
CATATGGCGATGGATTTGATTCGTGATGATAAAAGCGTTCTGATGGTGGCGTTACGCGATGGCAAGTATACACACTTTCCGTTGAGTGATGTGACCAGCGGCATTAAACGGGTTGATGTGGATGAACTGTATGATGTGGATGCGTATCGACCTAAGGTTCATCATGTTTTGAATAAGCCGATGTTTTTGTACTAAGAAATAATAGAGTTGTTCCTTAATAAAGTTTTGCTCTTGTCATTCCCGCCCCCACCTTCGTGAGGGTAGACTGCGGCGGGAATCCACTCCTCTAATGAAGATGGATGCCTGCGAAGGCAGGCATGACAATCATGCGTAGTAGTTAAATAGGAACAACTCTAATGAATCGTAAATTGTGAATAACGAATTGTGAAGTGAAGAGTAAATTCACAATTCACAATTCATTATTCACAATTCGTTATTTTTCTTGTCTTTCTTCAATCTTTCCGTGCCGTCTCTCGAAATATGAAAGTGGTCAAAATCCCTGGCAACAAAGGTGTTGGGGAAGATGTCGCGGGCTTCGTGGCGGATGTCTCGCTCGGCGTAGCGGCGGGAGAGGTGGGTGAGGATGAGTGTTTTTACATTGGCTTCTTTGGCCAGTCGAGCGGCGCGGGCAGCGGTCATGTGGCCGAATTGGTCGGCCATTTCAGATTCCTCGTCAACGTAGGTTGATTCAATCACCAGTGTGTCTGCGTCTTGGCAAATATTCATCAGCTCATCGGTGCGGCCAACGTCGCCGATATGGACGTATTTGGTTCCGGGTATGGTTTCGCCAAGCACATCGTCGGGGTGAATGGTACGGCCGTCTTTCAATGTCACCGCATTTCCCTGCACCAACTGGGAGCGTTCGGGGCCAAATGGCACTTGCAGGGCGGCGGCGCGTTCGGGTAGAAACGGCCGTATTGCCTTCTCCTCAAACATAAACCCCATACAGCCGGGTCCACGATGGGATACAGGAAAAGCTGAGAGTGTCAAGTGCTTGTCTTCCATGATGACGCCGGGTTGGACAGCGATTAAGTTGATGTCGATGGGGGAACGGCCGTTTGGGAATACCACCTTAAACAGCAAATCTTTCACGCGGCGTAGCGTAGCACCTCCAGCGTAAATATCAACTTGTTCTAGCCCTTCCCAGCGGGCGAGTGTAGACATCAAACCACCAAGACCCAAAATATGATCAAGGTGGCTGTGGGTGAGCAAAATATTGTTGAGTCGCTTGAAGCCGAGGCCGCTTTTTAGGATTTGGCGCTGTGTGCCTTCGCCGCAATCGAGTAAGAACCGGTGCTGGCGATACAAAATCATGTGTGCGGACAATCCCCGGTAAACCGAAGGGGCTGATGAGGATGTGCCGAGAAATATCAATTCAAACATGGCGGGTATTGTACGACATGAACAACAGTTAGGGAAAATAAACAAATTAAGAGGGTTGGCAACAACGGATGGGGGAAATAAACGGATAAGAGGGTTGGCAACAATGGATGGGGGAAGTAAACGGATAAGAGGAAAGAGAAGAATCCGTTTATTTCATCATTTGTTGTTGTTTGACTGAAAGCCGATACCTGATACCTCTATTTTAGCTGGCTGGTCTAGTTTCCCATCAATCCGTATCGAAACATCAAGCCATTGGCGCAGTAATTCGGCGTTGGTGAGGGTGTGTTGGGTGAGGCGTTGGGTGGTGTAGCGGGTGGCGCCGTGGGCCAGGGCTGCGGGAATGAGCAGTTGGTCGGCGAGGTGCTCATCGATCATGGTGTGGCTGCGGGTGAAGGTGAGGAGGTGGGAAACGGCCGTTTCCGCCACCCGATCTGCGGGTAAGCCTTTACGTCCTAAACTGGTAAAACCGCCGTTGGGCAGCCAAAGGATAATGCCCGCGCCGGGACCACGTCCCCGTTTGCGCACTGGCTGGATATTGGGGGTGAATCCGGCTTCGGTGAGCTGGTTGTGAGCACGGCGGGCCATGCGCTGCGGAATGTGAGCGGGTAGGTTTGTGACAGCGGCAATGCCGTTGACGGTTTTTGTGTTGGGTGTAGTGATGGTGGGGGCGTTGAGTTGGGTGGTGGGATGGATAAAGGCCGTTAACTCACCACCACCCACTGGATACCAGCCCCACTTTTCCAGTGATAATGACGATTCAATACCAAATTGGCGAAAGATGGGTAGTGCGACTTCCGAGAGGTAATGAAAAGGTGGGCTAAAGGGCACGTGGGTGCCACCAATTAATGCGACGTGTGATATGGTTGGCGCGAACAACAGCGGCCAAATAAGCGCTTGCCAAATCAAGGTAACGGCCCCGGCCGAACCGCCTTTTGCTGCATCGGCAACATCGAAACGATAGGTGCTGCCTTGCGGGGTTACTTGTGGTTGAAAAATCAACTTTTGGGAGTTGAGTGCAGCCCCTTCCAATCTGGCTCCACACACGGTAGCGACGGCGCGAACGGCCGTTAAATGCTGCGGGCGTAATCCTGGCGTTTTACGGTTGGCGCGAATGTTGGTGAGGGTAAACGGCCGTCCTGTCAATGCCGCCAAACTCAAACTTGTGCGCAGAACCTGTCCACCACCCTCCCCTTGACTCCCATCAATTACCATCATAACTAATCTCCAACCTCAACCTTTTATTTTTCAATCTCAAATCTCTTCAATTTTACCCCATTAAAAAAAATAGCCCCCTGTGATAATTTCACAGGGGGCTTATGAAGGGAAGGGGAACAGGAAGTTTTCAGTTTAATTTAGTAAGCGCCATCGCCACGAAGTACAACCAGTGGCGTTTTGAACAAGATTTTCAAATCCATCCAGACTGACCAGTTGCTGATATATTCCATATCTAGCGTAACGCGTTCGTCGTAAGAAGTGTCAGAACGGCCGCTTACTTGCCACAGTCCGCTGAGTCCTGGCATAACCGTTAACAAGTCATCACCATGCTTACCGTATTTCGTAATTTCTTCTGGCGTAATCATGCGTGGCCCGATAAGTGACATATCTTGTAAAACAACGTTTATTAGCTGTGGCAGTTCATCCAGGCTGAATTTGCGTAAGAGTTGGCCTGCTTTGGTAACACGCGGATCACATTTCAGCTTGTAATTTTGTTCCAGCTCTCTTTTCAATTTTGGATACCGGGCCATGATTTCATCGCCGTTGACGTGCATGGTACGAAATTTGAAAGCGTAAAAAACACGGCCGTCTCGACCCAACACGCGCCGACGATAGAAAACCGGACCAGGTGAGTCAAGTCTTACCATTAAAGCAATAAATAAGAAAAGTGGGGCAATCAAGAGAAGTCCCGGAATGGTCACAGCATAATCAAATGTTGCTTTTAAGAAGCGACCGATGCGGGTTGACTGACCAGTTTCAGCTTTTTGATACTGAGCGATTCCAGATTGTGGGCGTCTATTGATGAGGGATTCGTTTGCGATTGATGCTCGTACCATTGTTATCTCCGATGCTTTGTGAGCGTTTTTGTTTGTTTACCATTACAACAAGCACTTAATTTGAGAAGTACTTCCGATATGATTCATAGTCTATGTAACCTGACTTACGAACCTACTTACCGCCCAATATCAAAAAGATTTTGAGGTTTTGTTGAGCAAATACAACAAAACCCTTGACATTCATTATGTTTTGTTGTATTGTTGCAACAGAACTAATTGTTGTAGTATCCCGCATAAGTGATTAGTACGGTTGGGTACCAATAACCCGACAAATGCAGATATTGCCTGCGCCCAACTGTTTAAGTGTTTCGCAGTATTTATTAACTGTAGATAGATTTAGGCCGCGAAACACTAGTTGAAATGAGAGAGTAGATAGCCTAATGAGTAGAGATGATTTGTTGGAGAGATATGCAGGTGTGAAAGAGGTCGCTGATCGCTTGAACATTCATCCTGAGTCTGTCCGACGATTGATTCGTCAGGGAAAGCTACCAGCAATTAAGTTTGGTAACAAGTGGTTGGTCGAAAAAGCTACTTTGGAGCAATATGCCAGTCGGTATGACCCCCGACCAGGTAATAAAGCAACATTACTGTAAGAAGTGTTGAGTGATGTGTGCTGAGGACTGAGTGAAGAGAAACATGCTAACTCAGTCCTCAGTCCTCAACACTCAGTCCTAGTTAAGAAGAGGGTATGCACATGCAGAGAACGCCTGAATTAGAAAATGTGGCCTGCATTCGTGTCATCGGTGTCGGTGGCGGTGGCTGCAACGCTGTGAATCGCATGATTGCTGAAGGTGTCAACGGAGTCGATTTCGTTGCAGTGAACACAGATAACCAGGCGTTACTGTTATCTGATGCCCCGGTTCGGGTACGCATTGGCGATAAATTGACCCGTGGTTTGGGTGCGGGCGGCAATCCTGAGTTTGGTGAAAAAGCCGCCCAAGAGTCAATTGATGAAGTGCAAGAAGTTGTCAAAGGCTCTGACATGGTGTTTATCACTGCCGGGATGGGTGGTGGCACGGGCACAGGTGCTGCACCGGTCATTGCGAAAGCCGCTCGTGAAGAGGGCGCTTTGACGATTGGTGTAGTAACACGGCCGTTTCTCTTCGAAGGAACCCGTCGCTCCAATGCTGCTGAACAAGGCATTGAACGCCTTAAAGAGCATGTCGACACCCTCATTGTGATTCCAAATGATCGACTGTTGGAACTGACTGACAAGCGTGTCACGCTAGATGATTCCTTTAATATGGCCGACGACGTGCTGCGACAGGGCATCCAGGGCATCAGCGAACTGATTACGGTTCCTGGTTTGATTAACCTGGACTTTGCCGATGTACGTACAATCATGTCCGAAGGCGGCGCAGCGCTGATGGCTGTTGGACGTGCCGAAGGTGACGATAAAGCGCGGATGGCAGCGGAACAAGCTGTTAGCTCTCGTTTGCTGGACATCACGATTGACGGTGCGCGAGGCATTTTGTTCAATGTGACTGGTGGTGAAAGCTTGAGCCTATACGATGTAAATCAGGCAGCAGCTATCATTCGTGAAACGGCACATCCTGATGCAAATATGATCTTTGGTGCGGTTATTGACCCGACAATGGGTGATTCTATGCGAATTACGGTGATTGCCACTGGATTTGAGCATGGCATGACACGCCACCAGATGTTGCAGCAATACGGCCGTTCGCAAACAACCCAATCAACGACATCGACACCCACTCCGCAGCCGGTAGATAAACCGACAGGTAAACCTGCCCGTCAGGTGCCACCGCGTGAGCGAGAACGAGAATCGGTACAGCCACGATTTGCGCCCGATAATTTGGAAATACCAGCCTTTCTACGTAGACGCTAGCTTATTGTTGACAATGAAATCAGGAGATTTTATTGTCAACAATTTAGATAACTGTGATACATTCAGCCGCCAACACGAATATTACAGTGCCTAGTGTTCCGACAAACAGTTATTGCCAGACAATAGGTCAAATCGGAACACTTAAAATTAGTTTGTCCGGTTGCTGATAAACACGTTCATTTGTAATTAGTTTGTCAGTGACTAACACATCCCCTCTGCACATGCGCCCCCTGGAATGCAGGCCAGGGGGCGCGTATTTTTTTTGCCTCATTTTACTTGGATTTTTCATATCTTTTTTTGTTGCCCGTATGCTCATACAAACGCATAATTGCAGGGTATGAATATTATTTTGCATATCACTACCAAAGCGGGGTGGCAAACGGCCGTTTCCGCCCAAGCCTACCGCGACAACTCCCTCGACGCAGAGGGGTTTATTCATTGTTCAACCCCAGCGCAAGTGCTATTCCCAGCAAATGCCATCTTTCAAGGGCAGCACAATTTGATTTTGCTGTGCATTGACCCCGATAAATTAACTCATCAACTCGTTTACGAAGATTGTTATGAATCTGGTATCGAGTTTCCACACCTGTACGGCCCTCTGAATATGGATGCTGTTGTGGATGTAGTTGATTTTCCACCAAATGAAGATGGGACTTTTTCGCTGCCAGCGGGGTTGAAATCATGATGAATAAACAGGTTCCTATTCTTGAATATGATGCGGATGAAACGGCCGTAATCGACCCTCAAAACGTGCTGCCAACAATCGATATTCCCGAACATTGTGTCTTTTGCTTTTTCCAAGATGTGATTACGTCACTTGATGAAGCAGGCAAGCTGCGAAAGGTGTACAAATTACAATCGGAAACGGGTCCAAACTGGGTGTATGAAATGAATGTGAATGGGCAGCGAATGGCGCTGCTGCATCCTGGCGTTGGCGCACCGATGGCCGCCGCATTTATGGAGGAAGTGATTTCGCTGGGCTGCCGCAAATTTATTGCATGTGGTGGCTGCGGGGTGAT
>QQUD01000145.1 GCA_008501785.1 Chloroflexota bacterium | reverse complement strand
TTAGCGCACCCCATTCTTCCTGAGCGCCCGCGCTCATCCACCACTCAGCCACAGCCATAGCATCATCTTTCCTTGTGCCATTAGCAGAAACGATCAGTGGTGACGTTTCAAAGAAAATTGACGGCGGCACATCTGGATTTGGGTTTGGCATGACAAAGGCACCAAAATCTTCACCAGCAACCATACCGGCATCAACTAACGAAGCGGAATACCAGTCACCAATCGGTAACATAGCAACCGCACCCGTTTGGAAAAGCGGCAGCATGTCGTTGGCGGCCGTACCGAAGGTGATGCCGGGGTCAGAAAAGTAGCCTTTGTCCAGCATATCCATCCACAAGGTCATCGCGTCAACGACTTCGGGGTCGGTGTATTTGGCTTCGCCACGCATCAGCGCATCCCAGAACTCTGGCCCT
This sequence comes from Chloroflexota bacterium, assembly GCA_008501785.1. The sequence continues at coordinate 5,898 of QQUD01000145.1, read as the reverse complement.
TGCGAACGCAGCACCAGCTCTTCAAACACAATGAAGGAAGGCCAACGGCCGTCTACCGTAATCGCCATCGGTGTCACGCCATTTTCAACCAATGTATCATTAATAGTCGTGAACTCATCCCAGGTTGTCGGTGGTACCAGATCATATTCTGCAAACACAGCCTTGTTGTAGTACAGTACCCAATACGCTACGTTAAAAGGCACTGCGTAAATTTTCCCATCAAAGGTAAACGCATCCGCAATCCCTTGACTGTAATCACCAGAATCGAGATAGGGTTGCCAAACGGCGCTCAAATCTTCCAAACCACCCACAGCAACAATATCTTCCATGCGGAAGCCAGACCACCAGGTAAACATATCAGGGGGCCGAGTTGTGGTTAATGATGCCCGGACAGTCGTTTGATAGGATGTTGTGTCAGGGTAAGGCACAGAGACAAAACCATTACCAGCGACAGCGGCTGATTGTCCTAGTACGTCAATGTTTTCTGCCCAGCTTGATTTGTCATTATAGAGGTCAATGATTTCGGCTGGCGCTTCAGGTTCTTCAGCGGCAGCTTCTGCGGCGGCCATGGCAGCATCAGCTTCGGCTTGTGCAGCTTCTGCGGCAGCCTCGGCAGCATCAGCTTCGGCTTGTGCAGCCTCAGCAGCAGCTTCAGCAGCAGCTAATTGTTCGGAATTGGCCTCAGCAGCCTCAGCCGCGGCATCTTCAGCGGCAGCCAAAGCAGCCTCCGCCTCTTCTTGGGCAGCAGCAGCAGCGGCGGCAGCGGCTTCAGCTTCCGCAAGTGCGGCATCAGATGCTGCTGTGTCAACAACTGGTTCCGGTGCGGCACAGGCAGCTAACACCAACCCTAAAATCAGTAGAAGGGCACCGAGCCAAAGACTGTGCCGACGGATCAATTTGTGATTATTCATGCAGTTCTCCTCTCTAACAGAAATAGATTTGTTTAACTTATCAACTGATTTAAAAAGGGATACATTCATTCCATAAACACCTCCTTTGTAACATGATGTCAACTGCCCAGATATGCGATCTGTACTCGCGCACAAGCTAGAGAGCGAGGCGGGACTTCAAGTTGAATCACACCTTTTGCAATCGGTAATGGCTTGCCATCTTCTTCGACTGGAGAGCAGGCGGTAACGGCCGTTACCCCACCCATTGGAAAACTTACACTGATTTGTTGGGAAACGGCCGTTAAATTAAACGCCCGCACAATCAATCCCCGGCCATCATCGGCACGTTTTAGATGCACATCAGCCACACCCTCAGGGGATATCGTCATGAATTGCCCCGCCTCGTCAGAACCACCTGCAACGCGCACCACAATCGGTGGCACCAGATACTCAGCAGCAAATCGGCTGGCCGCTGCCGAATCATAGGCATTCATCGAAGTAAGCCGGTAGCGGAACAGCAGTTCCCCATTTTGCCCAGCCTGAAAATTAGTTGACCAATGATTTTGCACTGGCCAGGAGGCCAATGTCGCTTCGCTGGCATCTAAATGTTCTGCCCAACGGCCAGTTTGGATTCCGCCAACCTGCACCAGCGGCGCATCTAGCGGTGCTAACACAATTGAGATGTCGTCGTCGCCCACTTCTGCCCATCGCTGCACCCCATACCAATCGCGGCACGACCCCGGCAACTGCTCTACTTCTGGCGTCAGCGGCACGCCATTCAAATCGAGATGGAAGGCGGGCTGTTTGAGGGCAAACGGGAACATCACATAAACTGATTCAGCTTTGCTCTCATATTCTTTGTCAATCACCATGTCGATATGCAGCGCTTTTTGATGATGGGGCAAGCTGTAACGCACCCGCACGCTGCGCGCTCCAGTCGCTTGCAGGAAAACTTCTATCATTGCATCGATGGACGTGCTCCGCGCTGGGGCAATGGCAACTTGCGTCGCCCCCTGCCGCCGGAATGGTGTGTCCATGATGCGGTCGCCATACCACTCTTTCGTGAAATCTTCGGCATAGATGGCCAGACGATCCTGGTCACTATCTACCCATTCGTACAGATATTGACCGAGTTGATACGCTTTGTCTGATGCGGTTAGTTCGCGTCCTAATTCTTTGTCATACCAGCTCCGCAACCCACCGGTTTGAGGGTCTATCTCGATGCGATACCATTGGTTTTCAATACGGCCGTTTCCCACACCCACATCAGCAGGTCGCACAGGCGTGGGAACGATTACCTGATAACTAAACGGGGGCAATGTCGCTTGCAAAAGATCGGGTTGATCTGGGTTTGCATCTTCTCTGGAGATGCTTTGTGGATACCCTTCACGGTAATTGTTAATAAAATGCGCGTCGAGAAAATGATAGGGTGCGCTGCCTTCGCCATCCGGGGGGAGTGGCGTGTGTAACGGCCGTGTCCAGCCCAATGGGTTGATCACCAAAAACCGCTTTTTTTCATCAGAGGCTGGTGTCGTCCCAGGATGCCATCGTTTCCAAACATCCCCCTCCGGTTTTTGCTCATGTTGTCGGGCAAACTGTCGTCCTCCACGCGCTAAAAGTTCATGGGTCAGCGTGTAGCCATCGTAGGCAAATCCCGCCTTGCGGTTAAATTGAGCGCGGGTGAAGGGATGATACGGCTGGGTGATGCTGTTAAACGATCCCCAGGTATGTTCGTCATAAAGTGCCAACGATTGATACGCTTGCTCGATAAGCGCAGGGTCAATCTCATCTGCCTGGGTTGCCAATAAATCGAGACCGGGGAGGAGAGATTCAGCAGTGCGGGCAACGGCCGTTTCATATGCCGACGAGGCCACCCCATCTGCCCACCAATCAGCCCAATCGCCCCGCAAAGTTGGTGCATTGGCCGCATATCGCTCGTGAAGCATGGCGATAAAGCCATCGACCGTCGTGAACTCCATGCGCGGTTTGCGTCCTGACGCATTCCAGTCGCGCACAAAATCGGATACGACATCATAAGGCGGACCATTATCCACCAACGCCGGATGGGTGACTTGAGCGTAGAGAAAATCATAAGGATAATCGTCGCGCTGTTCCAACCGTTCCAGTACGGCAGGCAATGCTGCTTCAGCATGGGCAATATCGCCCAGTCCGTAAAATATAATGCCATAAGCGTAGTGCGGCCCATTGAAAGTGAGCAGCCGATTGCCGCCAGGGCCTTCCCACCAGAATGCATTGTATTCCGGTAACGGCCGTCCACCGCGATGCGTATTGATAGAGAGCGTCAGCCCATTAATGCCAATAGCGGGCAGCAAATCAGCCCAGAGCCAACTTGCGCCATCTACATCGCACTGCATGGCTGAACTAATTTGCAAGCCATAATCACGGCGCAGGCGCATCGCTGGGTAGAGGGAGCGCACCATTCCTGCCGGAGAGAGCATCGGTGTCCAATGGTAGGCCATTCCCGCAACGGCGATACGGCCATCCTGATTCAGCTTCAGCAAGCGGTCAATTTGAGAAGACGGCCGTGTTTGTACATACCGCTCCACAATTCCGGCGACTTCACATGTCCATTTATATTGCGCTTCCGGTGGATAATCAGCTGTTGCTTCACACAACTCAATCGCCTGATCGATATTTTCCGCAAATTGTCGGAACAGCGAATTTTGATGATCGGTATAGCCGATGTCCGTATGAGTATGGCTAATGAGATAAACTGTTTTGATTTTAGTCATGATCGTGTGACTCTTTCCCTTGCACATCCCCATTGGGGGCGATATGCGTTACCCGATTCATACCAGCGTAGGCAACGGCACATAATCGGGTGTGTATTTCTTCGCTAGGTTGCAACTGTAACGCGGTGCCATTAGCGACGGCCTCGTTTAATCCATTGGTGGGAAAACTTGTCCATGGTTCTAAAGCAACAGCGTGTGTGCGCCCCCACCAGGGGAATCCTTTCGCCACATTGCCTAACTGCTGCCAATACCACGTGTAGCGGAATAATTCGGGGTCAAAATGAATCCCAAATCCAACCTGCTGAGTGGGGTTTGTGATGGCGTACCAGCCTGCCTGAAAATCGGTCATGTAAGCCATCTCTTGCGCCTGCGTTGTGCCATACGCAGGAATAATGCTGGCATTAGCAGTGGCACCATCGGGTGTGGCGATATACGGCCATTCACTTTCTGCGCCAGGTTGGAAACGGCGTGGTTCAAAACCGTTCATCGTGTCGTGGACAAGTAGTCTTTGGGCGGAGGTGTCGATGATGGTTTCGTTGTTGAGAAACGGCCGTCCAAATGCAATATGATGACCCCACATCAGATCGAGAGGTTCGCCACCTTCGTTGACGAGTCGCTCTTCAATAGTCAGGACGGCGCGTCCAGGTTCCAGAGACAGCGTTTTTTCGAGGAAAAGCGGGATGCGCAGGGGGCGAACCCACAGGCGCACAGCCGCTTTCTGCGGCGAATCAGCCACAATGGCATAGTCCCACGGGAGTAGGCTGATCTCGCCATGCTGCCCTAAATCCGCGCCTTTGTAATTCATATGGGGGCCGCCATTGGGCAAAATTTCGTTCCAGCCACCGCTGTAATAGTCCAGAAACGGTGCATTTGAGGCTGAAGAGGGTAGCCCCCGATTGGGGTTGCGGATGCCGCCTGGTGCATGATAAAGAAAATCAAGGTCAAGCGGCTTGTAGCGAAACTCGACAATATCGCTGCCCTTGTCTACTAAAACCACTACGCGCAGCAGTTCGTTTTCCAAGATAACGGTCCGCATCCCGGCCAATGACCATTTATCAGAGATGCGACAACCGTGATTGTGAGACCTGCTAATTGTCAAATCTATATCCTCCGAGAATTGATGAATAGGTCAGAGTCAGTTATATTAATAAGAAGCGAGCATGATGCGAATACGGAATTTCGTATTCCCAATCGCACCTTGCAAGTTGTGATGGGGAAGCGCTTTGGCTTGGTCGGCAGGGGCGCTTTCCCATTTGTCGTTAAATTATGTGATGCTTATCTGGTCAGCATCTGCAATTAATACTTCGACACCATGCTGCGTAAACGCCATCTGGTCATGGATGCTGATACCGGCATCCGTAATCAATCGCTGCACATGTTCAATGGGCGCAATTTTCAGCAAAGATTCCACACCGATTTTTGTTGAATCTGCCAATACGATAACCTCACGGCCTGCACCCACCATCGCTTGTTTCACATGCGATTCGTCAATATTGGTATTGGAGAGGCCAAATTCCAAACTGATGCCAGTGACGGCAACAAATACTTTGTCTGCTCTCATTTCACTAAATGTCGCTTCAGCGCCAGCACCGATTAATGCATGGCTTTCTGACCGGATTGAACCCCCAGTGGCAACAACGGTAATTCCTTTTTCTTGTGCCAAAGTCATCATAACGGGCAGCGAATTGGTAATGACAGTAATATCTTGTTTGCCGCGCAAGGCTCTCGCCAAAAAGTCGGTGGTTACACCTGTGTCAACGATAATGGTATCTCCTTCGTTTACCAAAGCAGCAGCGGCTATACCAATCATCCGTTTTTGTGTTTTGGTTTCCTGTTCCTGATCATGGCTGGCATCTATCACTTCTAAAATAATGCCGCGCTGACGACTTTTTTCTTCCATGATCCGACGCACGTTTTGATACCATTCGTGCGAACTGTAAATTTGTACACAGCCAATGCGTTTGGGTGTTTTGTGGCTTTTGCGGCATTGCTCAAGCTGACTATAGCCTGCATTGGCTGTCAATAATTTCTCAGCATGTGCCCAGTTGACCAACCATCTTCCGGTATTTGGATCATGTTGATAGAATTGTTCCAGGGTGTCTGGTGTTACGATGGCAAAAGGGGTGAAAATCCGTTGGGGAAGATAGCAGCCATGGTAGGCGCAAATGGCAGCGTCTATGCAGGCTTGCCCTACCAGTTCTGGAAACATGGCGATGCTCATCATGTATGGCCCGGACCGTGTCAGCAATGTTTTT
>QQUD01000506.1 GCA_008501785.1 Chloroflexota bacterium | reverse complement strand
ACAAAGCCACCCATCGATGGCGTATGCCCGCCACCATGACCGATTGCCAACCCTACTTTACCTGTCGCTTTCGGCACAGCACGGGTGAGTATAAAAGGTTGTGCTAATTTGACCAATTTGGGGTGAGCCATCGCCAACCCTTCCAGCTCTTCGGCAATCATCGTGTCGGGGTGATTGATGAGTTTGCCCGGTGGTAAAGATTGTGTGGTGTCTGTCAGCGGTGCTGTTGGGGGTGCCGTTTCGCCTTTGACAGCATCCAACAACGAGGCAATCATGATAGACATGGATGTCGCGCCAGCGTCTTGATACCCTTGAGAGCGATCTCCAAGAAAATGTGCGCGGCCATGTGTTGCAATCATGTCTCGGGTGGAGATGGCCCCTTTTTCAGCCGTGTTGGCGGCTGCGGTGAGGGCGGTGGCTAAATCGGAATTGGCGTGCGTTTGCAGGGAATCAACGGCTGGAGCCAGTGCGTCGAGCATTGTTTTTTGCCCTGGTTTGGCTCCACCAACAGCTTGAATGGCGGCTAAGCCACCGGCGAAAAATTGGGCGATAACGGCCGTTTCCACCCCACTTTCACCCTTAAACACCACGCCACCTTCCGCAAACAGCGATGCCAACAGCGGTCCAATCGCTCCACCAGATGACTCAGCTAGTGCAGCAGCCGCTGCATCGAACAGTGTGCCGAGGTCAGAAAAGGGGGTGAGAACGGCCGTTTCCACCGCCGCAAACGCCCGAGCCACCGTATGCCCATGATCCCCGTCGCCCACCGCGCTGTCTAGCTCATTCAGCCTATCCATTTTTTCTGCAAACCGCGCACGCAACAAGGAAAACCATGTTTGTGCAGTGGCGATATTGAATTGTTGTGTACTCATAGTCGTGTTTCCTGAGCCGTCATGCAACCCTTGACCGCATAAAATCAGCCCCCGCCTGTGCATCAGCATTCAATTTGTCATGTAACTGTCGCCAGATAAACAACGCATCCCCAACCTCGCAGTTGGGCTGCAAGAAAGATTCCATTACCAGCCAACCCTGATAGTTGATGTCGTCGAGGGCAGACTTAACGGCCGTCCAGTCAATCTGACCCATCCCTGGCGGTTTGCGATTGTTGGCAACACAGTGAAAATGACCAAGTTGATCACCTGCTGCACGAATCGCCGTTGCCATGTTGTCTTCCTCGATGTGCATGTGAAAGGTGTCCAGGTGCAGCTTGATAGCGGGGTGATCGACTTCAGCCAGCAGTGCCAACCCTTGTTCAACCGTGTTTAGCAGATTACCTTCGAACCGGTTCAGCACTTCCAAAAACAGTAAGACGCCCAAATCAGCGGCCATTTTACCAACTTCGCGTAGTGAATGAATGCATTGGCTGCGCCGTGCGGCAAAGTCGTCGTGATAGAATTGCCCCCACGGGACATATGTGACACCACCGAGACCAGGACTGCCGAGAACGGCCGTTCCCGCCAAACAAGCCCGCAAAAACGCCATTCCTGCATCACGCACTGACTTGTCAGGGCTGGTAATGTCCACAGATGGATTTAGACCCGTTCCGCACGTTGCCCGCATCCCATGATCATCAAGTGCCTGCCGTAAGCTGACAAAATCAAGCTCATTTGGCATCAACAGCGGAAATTCTGCGCCATCAAACCCTGCGTCTTTCGCCAACCCAATCAGCGGCAGCAAATCATCCGTCCACTCACGCTGCCAATAAGAAAGGTGAATGCCAATCGGCCGTGCCATAATTCATCCCTTAAAAATGGGGGTGTCATGCGACACCCCCGTTTTTAACATTTTACAATCCCAACAATTTCGCAATGCCACCGACAACAATCGCGATCAACGAGAAGTCGTTGCCGCCGAATGCTTGAATGAAGCTGCCTGCGGAATTAGCAATGAATGGCAAGGAAAGTGCCTGCAAAACGATGAGCAGTACACCACCAACGGCTGCGGCTAAAATCGCACCACGTCGGCCACCAACGGCATTGCCGAGGATAGCTGCTGGACCTGCGTCAAAGAAAGCAGCTACAACTAGTGGCAGCAGCACGTATGAGTAGCCAAAGCTGCCGAAGATGATCAGTGTAATCAAAGAAGTGACCATTGCAATCGGGAAGCCAATTGCCAGTGCGTTAGGTGCATAAGGGAATACCATCGGGCAGTCTAGCGCCGGTACCGCGTTCGGTACAACTTTGGCAGCGATGCCGTGGAAAGCTGGAATGATTTCGGCCAGCATCATGCGTACACCAGTGAGCAAGATGACCAGACCGGCACCAAAGGAGATGCCTTTGAAAATGGTCCAGATGAACCAAATCCAAACTTGACCGCCCGCGTAGGTGTCTGCGACGCCTTGTGGACCGGCAATGATGCCGATGATCAAGTAAAGCAGAACCATGATCAGGCTGGTGGAGATAACCATTTCCTTGAAGAAGCTGAGACTCTCGGGAATTTCCATATCTTCAGTGGATTTGGATTCGTCGCCAAATAATTTGGCAACCCAGACACCGACGATTGCGAGACTGGTTGTGGTGTGACCAATGGTAAAGTCGTTGCTGCCCGTGAGTTTGCGCACGGATGGTGCAAGCAAGGCTGGCAAAACGGTGCTCAGAATACCAAGTACAATACTGCCAATGATGACCAGTGCTGTTCCTTTGAGAACGCCACTGTCTGCCAAAGCGGCCGTTACCATGAACGCATTCCAGAATAAAATGTGACCAGAAAGGAAGACGTATTTGAGTGGCGTGAAGCGCGCCAGCAAGACGTTGACTAAAAAGCCAAAGACCATCACCAGCACAACTTGTAAGCCATATTGGCCGAGGAATATGGTGAAGTCAGCAACTGGTTTCAATTCTGCCCCGCCACCGTAGGTATAAACGGTGCCGAACATTTCAGATAGGGGGCTGATGGTGCCGACGAGTAAGTCAACGGCCGTAAACAAAATAATCACGCCAGCCATCGTTTTGATGGTGCCGCTAATGACCTCGCTCGTTGATTTACGTTGGAAAAGTAAACCAAGCAGGGCAACGATACCGAGCATAAAAGTCGGCAATAATCTGGGAACTAAAGTAAAGATGACATTGATATCCATTGTTCTCTCCTGGAAAGCTGTCAGCAATCAGGTATCAGGTAGCAGGTATCAGCCAGAGGCTGACATGCTGGAATGCTGGGTTGCTGAACTGCTATTTAAATTTTCCCCTGAGGTGGGGCTTTCTCCTCTCGCTTTTTGAATTGTGGCTGGTTTCCAAGCCGTGCCACAATTCGGGCACGGTCTGGAGACCGGCCCTAGCCATTTTGGTGACATGCTTATTTTCCACTTTCTCTATCGGGTGGCATGGGCTGTGCTAGGGTGTGTCATGCCAGTCGATGGTTATTGCCATAGGTTCCTCCTGCGGTAGGGTGATGTCAATCAGGATGGTGTCATCTTGCTGATCCCACCTTACCGGCTCCTCTTCCAAAATGCCTGCAACAATGGCGTGAGGGGAACGGCCGTTTCCCTTCACTGCAACTCGTGCTGTCACATCTTGCTGATGATAGTTCGCCAAAAGAATCATCGAGCGGGATGGTGTGACGAGCAGATGTGGGTCTATTTCACGAATGTTTTTGTCTGTGTAGCTGATGGTGACCCCGGGTTTGATGCCCAATTGGGGCAGCAAATCAGCCATCAACGTTTTGAGTAATCCACCTTCGGTTTGCAAATAGCCTGAATCAGCTTGGGTAGCGATGTACAGTCCGTGACCGGTGCCGTATTTTGCCAGGGTGATTGCAGGGTTTCCGTCTTCGAAGGTGGCGAGAACGGCCGTTTCCGCCATCGCCTCCACTAAATCACGATTCTTGTAACCTGGATAGCTGCGTCCATTCCAGCGTATGGGAGGCACGGGTGGCGAATCAGCTTCCACCCGCACCAATCCAAACGCTTCCCGCAGTCCAGAGATGGGCAGTTGGTGGTGAGACCAGCCTTGGTGATCCAGGGTGCCGCAGCGGGCAAAGCCCACGAGCAGCCCCCCGTTATTGACGAAATTGGAGAGGGAAACGGCCGTTTCTGCATCAATCAATCCCATCAACGGCAGCAGCACCACTTTGTAATCGTCAATTGTGCCGTTAATCACCTGGGCTGGTGTGATAAAGTCAACACGATAATCTAGCTCCCACAGAGCGCGATACGCGCCCCGCTGCGCGGCGAACAAATCCTCTTCCTGATTGACGCCACGCAGGAAAATCGCATTTGCTTTCGATTCTAAAATGGCAACCTCCCCCCGAGGGACGCGTGCCGTTTGTAAAAATGCGTCGTGGTTACGAATAAATTGGCCGAGTCCAGCGGCAGCTTTGAGGCGAGGCGTTTCGTTGCCGTCTAAATCGACAAGTGCGCCCCAGTGCAGCGGTTGATAATCCCATTCGCGCCACGGTTGGTATAAAAGAAGCTTCACATCATGCCCCAATGCTTCAAAGCCGTTGCGCCAGATGTCAACCGGACCCGTGTTGTAGTCGGGTCCCATGAGCCAGCCGCCAATCGGTCCACTCTCCATCTCGTGCAGCCAAAAATCTGTGCCTGCACTTTGGCTGACACTGCGCCCATGATCGAGGAAAATGGAATTGTGTTCGGGACGGCTGGCGAGTTTGTTGCCGCTGCCGGGGTACAGGTCGTAACCGATGTGGTCTACGTTTTGCGCAATTTGCCATTGATCTAACCCGGTGAATGTGCCGAACCGGTCAAACCCCTTGAAGTTGAACATGTTGACCGAGGTGGGGTGGGGGCTGTCTTGCTGTTTGATCAGGTCGTGCTGTCTTCTGGCAAAGTTGGCAAATGCCCACTGCCAGAACAGCCGCCAATCGAGCCAGCGGGTTACGCCAGACCAGGCGCTGGGTTTGGCGCGAGGGGCTTCGATGTCGTCCCACTCGTTGTACCAAAATGCGGTGGTGCCCCACATCCAGGCGTCGGAAACGGCCGTTAACGTTCCATACTTCTGCTGCACCCATTCCCGAAATTTAGCCTGACAATGTTCACAGTAACAGTAAAGCTCAATCTCTGCGTTTTGCTGGGTAGGCATGAATGGGAACCCAATTTCGTTGGTGATTTGCCAGCCAAAATGGTTGGGTTGGGCCAGCGCCATTGGCAGCAGGGCATTGCGCAAATACCGGTCAGATGCTTCTAAAAAAGCAGGGTGGTGAATGCATGCCCAGTGGTAGGATGCCGCCATTGGGTATTGTTGGCCCAAATTTGACAAAATGACCACGTCTGGATGTTTGCGCTGCAACCACAGCGGCGGACAAGACGCGCCGGTGGTGAAGATGACTTGCTGGTCAAACTGGGCGGCCATCTCGTAAAAACGGATGAATGTGTCGAGCTGGTAGTTTCCTTCTTGCAGCTCGACGCGATCCCACGAACCATGCACATCGCCTGTGCGCACCAGATTCATGCCAGCCTCTTTCATCAGGCGTAAATCTGATTCCCAGGCAGATTCAGGAAAAACAAGCGGAGAGTATGAAGCACCGTAGAGATAATTCATGAGCAGCCTAGAAACCCGGTTCCTCAAAGAAACCGGGTTTCTGATTAACCTTTACTTTCAAGCAGTTGCCGTATCGGTTCCAACCCTTTCTCAGCGATCTCAGTTTTGTTGAGAAAGTTCTCGATTACAATAACTGGCTTTTTCACGTCTTTGAAATGGTTAGAAATATCTTTTGACGTGAACAGCATGTCAAAATTTTCGCTTTTTGCCATCGTTAAATCAGAGCAAAATGTGGTGGCTTTTAAATTGTTGGCTTTTAAAACTTCGTCCAGCTTGAGCTTCAAAATCATGCTAGACCCAAGTCCAAATCCACAAACGACCATGATACGCATAAGAGTCCTCCTGGAAGCTGGTCAGCAGTTCAGCTAGTCAGCCAGTCAGCCAGAAAGCTGAACTGCTGAACTGCTGACTGGCTGAACTGCTTATAAACTTTCAAATGCTTGAATAATTCCAAATAACTCATCCACAGTTTTGGCTGCGGCGAGGGATTCACGGCGATCGTCATCTTCTAACAGTTCGGCGAGTTCGGTGAGCAGGCCGATGTGGCTTTTGCTGTCGGTGCCGCCGAAGGCGAAGACAAGGGATACCGGATCGTTGTCTTCGGAGCCGAAATTAATTGGGGGTGCCAGTGTGATCAGGCTAATGCCCATTTCCAGTACGCCATCTTCGGGGCGGGCGTGTGCCAGTGCCAGACCTGGAGCCAGAACCATGTATGGTCCCATTTTGTGAACGGCGTCGATCATGGCTTGAATGTAGCCAGGGGTGCATTTACCGGTGTTGACAAGGAGATTGCCAGAGCGAGAAACGGCCGTTTCCCACGAATCTACCTC
>QQUD01000619.1 GCA_008501785.1 Chloroflexota bacterium | reverse complement strand
CATTTTGTAGTTTTCTATTACCTGATTATTTATTTAACTTCCATAAACATGTTTGATCTGGCAGACCCAAAATTCATTTTGGGCAAAATGAACCAAATTTCCAGCATTGACAGGAATCAATCATGGGCAAAGATGCCGATAAACTACAAAAACGAAATCGAGAACTTTCCATTCTCAATAATATCGCACAAGTTTTGAACCAATCAGTTGACATCAATCAGGCGCTGCGCGATGTGTTAGCCAAAGTCGCCGAACTGCTGGATTTACAGACTGGTTGGGTTTGGTTGCAGCGCGAAGATGATGAAAATGCATCTTACCTGGCTGCATTCCAAAATTTGCCACCTGTGCTTGTTGAAAAGCCGGAAAAAATGGAAGGTGGCTGTTACTGTTTACGCACGTTTGGCGAAGGTGATTTGGCAGGGGCCGCGAATGTGAATGTGGTTGAGTGTAGCCGTTTGCACGGGTTGGTCGATGGCACGGATGGACTGCGCTATCACGCCAGCATTCCCCTCTACGCACATGGCAAGAAGCTGGGGGTGCTCAATGTGGCCAGCACCGATTGGCGGCAGCTTTCCCCCGATGATTTGCAGCTGCTGTACACGATTGGCGATATGTTGGGCATTGCCGTTGAGCGAGTGCGGTTGTTTAACCAGAGCATTCAGCTTGGTGCAGTCAAGGAACGGAACCGGTTGGCGCGTGAGATTCACGATACGCTGGCGCAGGGGTTAACGGCCGTTTCCCTCCAACTAGAATCCGCCGATGCCCTGCTCGAAGCCGATGCCAACCCACAAAAAATCCGCCAATTTGTGCAGCACGCCTTGTCACTAACACAAGCAAATCTGGAAGAAGCACGCCGTTCGGTGATGGATTTACGCGCAGCGCCACTGGAAGGGCGCACGCTGCCAGAAGCCATCACCGACTTAGCTCATAACTGCGCTGTGCCCGTGCAGCTAGAGATGACCGGCAGCAACCAACCGCTGCCACCTCGCGTAGAGGTTGGCGTGTACCGCATTACCCAAGAAGCCTTAACCAATAGTGAGCAACACGCGCAAGCGCAGCAAGCCACGATTCGGCTGGCCATTACGCCTCACATGCTGCACCTGACCATCACAGATGATGGAATTGGGTTTGATTCAGAGTTGGTGCCGCGCAGCCGGTTTGGACTCGTGGGGTTGAATGAGAGGGTGAGGTTGTTAAACGGCCGTTTACTCCTTCAAACTAGCCCCGGCCAAGGCACACAATTAGAAATAGATATTCCACTTTCATAAGGTTGAAACCTTTAGGGCTGGGGGTTAGGGATTAGGGATTGGCAGTGGCTAGTCCCGAGTCCCCAATCCCCTACCCCCTCTGAAATGGAAACTTTTTAAAGAATTCTCACGAAATGGAGGAATCCAAACCATGCTATTTGTTTTCATTCTCATCATTGCCAACGGACTCTTTTCCATGTCCGAGATTTCGGTTTTGTCGGCACGCAAAGCTCGCTTACAAGCTCAGGTCGAAGCAGGCAACCTGAATGCAGAAGCAGCGCTGGCCTTAGCTGAATCACCCGAGAAATTTTTATCTACTGTTCAGGTAGGCATCACGCTGATTGGTATTTTAGCGGGTGCTGTCGGTGGCGAAACGATTGCCAAAACGCTTTCCCCGTACTTGCAAAATGTGCCGGTAATTGGCCCATACAGCGATTCTGTCAGTCTGGCAATCGTTGTTTCTATCATCACCTATTTGCAATTGGTCATTGGTGAACTGACACCCAAGCAGATTGGTTTGCACAACGCCGAACGCATTGCCATGCTCGTGGCCCGTCCCATGAATATCCTTTCTAAAATCGCATCGCCTGTCGTTTCATTGTTGACGCTTTCGACCAAAGGTGTCATCAAATTGCTGCGCATCAAGCCATCTGACGAACCCATTGTCACCCGCGAAGAAGTAGTGATCATGATGGAACAAGGGGCTGAAGAAGGCATCTTCGAACCGATCAAAGAGGAAATGGTTGAGCAAGTGTTCAGGTTGGGTGATCAGCGTGTTAATGATTTAATGACGCCGCGTCCCGAGGTGAAATCACTTGATCTCGAAGAACCGATTGAAAAAATTCGGGACCACATCATTGCTACAGGCCATTCTCGTTACCCGGTGGTGCGCGGTGATGAAGACAATATTGTAGGGATTGTGTTGGCCCGTGATTTGTTGTCGCAAAGTTTAACCAATCAAGACCTCAATCTCGAATCGATTATTCGCCCCGCCCTGATTATTCCAGAGGGCATTCCCGTATTTGACGTGTTGGAGCGGTTTAAAGCGGACAAGTCGCAAATTGCGATTGTGATTGATGAGTATGGTGAACTGCAAGGCTTGATGACGTTTAATGATTTGCTGGAGGAGATTGTGGGAGACGTGCCCGAATTTGGCGATCCGGCAGACCCAGAAGCAAAAATGCGCCCCGATGGCTCCTGGTTGATTGATGGCATGTACTCGGTTGATGATTTAAAGGATTTGTTGGCTATTAAAGAACTGCCAGATGAATCTGAAAATTATTATCAGACCCTTGGTGGGTTTGTGATGATTTATTTGGGTCGTATACCAGAAGCTGGCGACCGATTTGAATGGGACCAGTTCCAGTTCGAGGTGCTCGACATGGATTGGCGGCGTGTGGACAAGGTGTTGGTGACGCCACAAATATTGGATGCCGAAGCAGTACATGATTTTTGAATTTATGAAAGACGAGGTAGGTAGGGGTAAATGAGCAAAAGTGACATCAAATCTGTGGAGCAAGGGTATGAAGTGACGCTGCTTGACCTGTCACAAGAAAATTTGGCCCTGGCAAAAGCAAAGGCTGCGGAAGCCCGGGTTAAGCTCGCCGGAATTGTGCATGGCAATGCGCTTGATTTGTCGCAATTTTCTGACAAGTTATTTGATGTGGTACTAATGTTTGGCCCTTTGTATCATCTCATGGAATCATTTGGCCTGAATACGTTAAATTTGATTGGTTGTGAAGGCGTTACATCCCAAGTTGAAGGGAACGTCAATCAGCTCGAAGGCGCAGATTGGGAATTGTGGGTAGATTTTAATTATCGCATGGGGCAAGATCCATCTTTACATGGGGCAACCGAGCATTTGTTGTATATTGGTGAAAAATCATGAGTGACACAATTCGAATTTTATTAGCAGATGATCATCCGGTGGTGCGAGATGGGCTGGTGGCGATTTTAGGCACGCAGCCTGATTTTTCCGTTGTAGGCGAAGCTGGGGATGGGCAAGAAGCCGTCAAGTTGGCAAACGAACTGAATCCAGATGTGATTTTGCTCGACTTGGAAATGCCAGTGCTGGATGGTGTGCAGACGTTGCAGCAAATTCGTGCCCATCAGCCTGAGGTGCGGGTGATTGTGTTTACGGCGTTTGATACGGATGAGCGGATATTAACGGCCGTTCAAGCAGGCGCACAAGGCTACCTTCTCAAGGGCGTGCCGCGTACCGAATTGTTCAACGCGATTCGCGTCGTTCACGAAGGCGGCTCGCTGTTGCAACCTGTGGTCGCGTCTAAATTGCTGCGTCGCGTCTCACAGGAGCCAGACCCGATCGCCGATCCGCTCACCCCCCGCGAACTAGAAGTTTTGAATGAACTAGCCGTTGGATTGCAAAACAAAGAGATTGCCGCCAAGCTGTTTATCAGCGAACGTACGGTCAAATTTCATGTTAGTGCCATTTTGAGCAAGCTAGATGCAGGCAATCGTACAGAAGCGGTGGCGATTGCGGCCCAGCGTGGCTTAATCTCAATGTCGGGATAGTAATGCGAATGCTAGAATTCTCGGTTTTCTTTTTGCTGCTGTATTTTGTGATTCGTCCTATTTATCTGGCGTTTCTGTACACGCGCCCGCCACGGATTCGTATTTCCTTTTTTACGCCAACCTCGCTGGGTGTAGATTATGAAGATGTGACGTTATCGACTCGAGATGAGGTGGATTTAAAGGGTTGGTACATTCCGTCGCGCAATGGTGCGGCCGTTTTGCTTTTGCATGGTCACAGCGGCAACCGATTGGCGGTGCTGCATCAGGCGGAAGCGCTGATTCGCGCTGGGTATGGCTGTTTGATGATGGATTTGCGGGCGCATGGGCACAGCGGCGGACGGCTGTTTGCGCGCAGTGAGGTGTTGGTGTCGGATGTGCTAACGGCCGTTGCCTTCCTCAGCAAGCGCCCAGAAGTCAATCAAGCAGGCATTGGCATTTATGGCGTGTCCGACGGCGGGCTATTTGCGCTGCAAGCTGCCGCTAAAACGGTTGCCATTCGTGCGCTTGTAGTCGATGGGGTCAGTGCTGCCACCTTTGATGATTACCCGCCACCGCAAACCTTTTTGCAGCGCACACTCCTGTATCCATTGCAAAGAGGGTATCTAAAACTCATTGATTGGTTTTCTAAACAACCACCGCTGGCGGCCAACAGGCAGCTCATTCCCCAAATTGCACCGCGCCCCATCTTCTTTATTTCCACCGGCAATAATGTCGAGCGGCGCATGGTGCATACCTTCCACGATGAGGCGGGACCACCCAAATCGTTGTGGGAAATTCCAGAAGCACGACATGCATCTGGATGGTTGTCGCATCCTGAATTGTATGACGAAAATTTGGTACGATTTTTTGACTTGTCGCTTGTTTCTGAGCGAGATAGGTCGGTGGAAGTGTCCGAATTTATGCCGCTGAAGCCAAGTGTGAAAACCTTACCTGATGTTCCATATCCAATTGAATCAGAAGCAACAATTTCGTTTTTCTGGGCCAATGTGGTGGCGTTGATGCTGTTTCCGCTGGCGTATGTGTTGCTTTTTGTGCCGTACCGGTGGATTTGGGGCGTTGGCTTGGGAGAGCAAATCTTGGTGTTAACCTGGCAAGCGGCTGTGGGCATGATTGTGATGCTGATGCTGAGTATTGGGGTGCATGAGTGGATTCATGGGATGGCGTTTGTGTGGGTTGGTGGGGTGGCGAAAACGGCCGTTTTCTACGGCTTCAATTGGAAAGGCATGGCCCCCTACGCGCACTGCAAAGCACCCATGCGAGCAGCAGCGTACCGGATCGCTGTACTGCTCCCCGGCTTCCTGCTGGGCATCGTGCCGGGATTGATTGGTGTCGTAACCGGCATCTGGTGGCTGCTGCCTTACGGAATGATGATGCTGGTGGCGGCGGGGGGAGATACGGCCGTTTTGCTGGCTATGAACCGCGTCCCTGGAGATGCCCTAGTTCTAGACCATCCCTCTCAAGCAGGCTGTCTTGTCTTGACTGACATGGAAATTGAAGAATAACCTTGGTTATATTTGGAAAATTGTGGGGTGGTTAGCGGCTCGGTTGGAAACGGCCGTAATCTCCTATGTGCGCGATTCCGCTATTCTCGACACCCTGCGCAACAACCCCAAATCCTATAAATTCATCGGAGAAAGCCTCGGCGACTTCACCACTGCCGTTCCGAATATTGACAGCTTCTCTGCGACGCCGTTATACAGTTTGTCCTCCTCAACACTAATATTAGATGAAAAATAATAGCAATCGCAAGGTCAGATTTTTTTGCGAGCCATTTAATATTAGTCAACGTTTAGAATTCTTCATTTATAAGTTTTAGAAATTTAATTGCCGTTTATAATTAATCGACGATTTAGTGCCAACCGTGCCAGCAAAGCTGGTGAATATCCAAAAAATAGTGAATGAGGCAAAGATGAGAAAACAGAAGTTAATGCTGCGGCAGCTTTTGGAGGGGATGGACGAATGCTTTAGTCTTGAGGAATTGGATGAATTATGTTTTTTTCTAGGCATTTCTTATGACAATATTCGTGGGGATACAAAAAAGGCAAAGATTAGAGGTTTGATCAATTATATGGACCGGCGAGAGCAATTAGACGAACTGCTCAGGTTGGTTCAGGAGAAGCGTCCTGATTGGGATTGGCCAAACAATTTACAAAACTTGAAAATGGGGAAAAGTGTAGATGGAGCAAATACATCGAAGGAAGGAAAATCTGATTACCAGAAAAACATTTTTAGACGAAAGCCGATATTAATATGGCTAAGTTTTTTTGTAATTTTTTGTTTTTTATGTGCGGTATTTATACCTTTTATGATTTTATCTAACATCTTTGATTCGCTGCGTCCTACTGAAATTGCAGAAGAAATTGGAACCCCTCAGGTAAATAACACACCATCAGATCCTTCATCCCTTCCTGAGCTGACAGTGCCAATTCCAACAGATTCTCCACTGTTGATACCTACTTCTACAATTGCCAATCTGGAAATACAAATACCTGCACCTACTTCAACAATAATATCGTTACCAAATCCGAATGAACTTCCACAAATCAC
>QQUD01000340.1 GCA_008501785.1 Chloroflexota bacterium | reverse complement strand
CCTAAGTCGTAGGTGCCAAGCAACTGCTGCGCCAAAGAAATTGCCATCACTTCTGCATGAGCCGATGAACAGTTGGACGGCATCACGCGATTGACGCCAATCACAACCAACTTGCCTGTGTCTCGCTCAAACACGCCTGCGGCAAAGGGGCCGCCCGTGTTGTGTTTGACGTTTAAATTGGCAAAATTGATAACGGCCGTCATCCGTTCCTCCTGCGTTGGCAGCATCGACGGTAGTTCGTTCAATTCTGTAATCGCCCAATCCGGCAAATTGAGCGTAAAGTGCATGTTTTTATTTGAAAACGGGGCTGTTTTTGTCATGAAGACGAGTATACAGCGATGATAATTGGAGGCAACAGAGAAATTAGAGATTGGAGACTCGTTCAATCTTCAATCTCTAATTTTAGTTATTGCGTGTTAGAACCAGAAGCCATAAATGTGCCACTGGTAAGGGCAGAAATGGATACAGTGTCATTGGTGTTGAGGACATTGTCCCAGGCATCGCCGCGCTGTGCGACTTTTCTGGAAACACCAACCATATCTGGCCCTTCTTGCCACTCAACAAGCAGTCCATTTAGATAAACGTATCCCAAAGAGCCAGGATCACCACTATAAATCATTGTCACATGACCGCCATGTTTAGGGACTGAAACGAGTTCGGTACCCCCTTTGTCTTGTGGACTATCTCCATCTCGTACAAAAAGAGTTATGTTTACATCTTTGTCCGTATGATTAATGAATGTTTTACTGCCTTCAGCCATAATATTGTCCTCCGAAAACTTTAGGGTAACGGCCGTTACCAAACAACTGTTATTTAACGGCTGGTTACCAAACCAATATCGGACAACAATGTAAACTGAAAACGTGACACCAGCGTGACACACGTATTTAATTTGAGATTATGCGGAAACTAATCTTCCGTGGTTTCCTCAAGCAAACGCCGAGGCGGCATCATCGGCTCATAAGGCATGGTAAAAAATCCGCGCACATGTTTGCTTTTCTTGCCCATCACTTGCACGCTTTTGAGGCCGCCGCGCTCATCCGACCAGCAGTTAATGAACACATCATTGCGGCGTGGATAATTTGGCTCATAAATTTGAATACGCAACAGGCCATCTTCTTCGGTGTAATTAACCGCCAGCACTTGATGATTTTGCCAGATTTCCCACGTCTCTTTGGAACTGATGTAAACCATACCAATCGGAGTCGGGATGCCTGCATCGAGACGTGGCTTTAGCTCTTTGACAGCTTCAGCGGTGCGCAGTTGCACGGCTTCATCTGGCAATGCCATCCAGCGAATAAATCGAACCACTTGTTTACCCATTGTCAGGCTATCAACTTGCCGCCGGTGCAAATATTGGTGTAGTGGCGAAACGCGCCCAGGGCGGCGGCGGCGTTCGGGAATGGAAATGCCCGCCAGCATAAAATCGTAGGAAGTAGCTGACATGCCGCCGCACAAACCGTAAATGTTGCTCACACTAGGAATGTCGGGAATGGCTGAAATGGAGAAGGGCAGCCAATAACCGGGGAAGCGGTTGACGAATTGGAAACCATGTTCGGCGGGGATGAAGGTCACGGGTGGATATTCGGGCAGTTTGAAGACGCGATTGAACGGTTGCACAAATTTGCGGTGGGTGGTGGAACGGCCGTTAAACACATACCCAAACTCCAAATACGGCAAATAAATATCCGCAAAATTCAGCTCACGGTCCTCCTGATACACAACGGTAAACACCCCGTCCGCATCAGAAACTCCCGCCGTCACCGTCAAATCATCATCCTTACCAATCACATCCTTATCAAACAGCCGTACCGTCACATCTTTGGCAGGCTTGCCGTTTGCATACTGAATCACACCGGTGAATGTTTGGGACATGGTTCCTCCTTTGAAGCTGTCAGCTATCAGGTGTCAGCTATCAGCCAGAAAAGCTGATACCTGATAGCTGATACCTGACACCTATTTCTCATACCCATTCGGGTTTTTAACATGCCAATTCCAGGCCATTTGAATAATATCTTTCAATTCCGGGTACATTGGTTTCCAACCGAGATCGTGATTGATGGTTTCGCTGCTGGCAATCAAAATGTCGGGGTCGCCAGGGCGACGGTCACCCATTTCTGCCGGAATCGGGTGGCCGGTGACTTCGCGGGCGGTTTCGATGACTTGTTTGATGCTGTAGCCACGGCCGTTTCCCAAATTATACTTGCGGCTTGGCCCATCTGCTAATGCGCGCATGGCCAAAATATGTGCTTCTGCCAAATCAACGATGTGGATGTAGTCACGCACACACGTGCCATCTGGTGTGTCGTAATCATCACCAAAAATCACAATCTTGTCACGTTTTCCTAACGCCACTTCTAGCACCAATGGAATCAAATGTGTTTCAGGATCGTGGTCTTCGCCGCGTTCTTCAGTTGCGCCACACGCATTGAAGTAGCGCAAGCAAGCATGTCTCATCCCATAAATCTCATCCATCCAGTGCAAAATGCGTTCGAGAATGAATTTAGATTCGCCATACGGGCTGCCAGGAACGATGCGTTCTTTTTCATCAATGGGCATCCGTTCTGGGTCATCAAACAAGTTAGCAGTTGAGGAGAGGATGAAACGCTTTACGCCATGCTTTGCTGCACTTTCAATCAAATTTGCACCGTTGACCACATTGTCACGCAGATACATGAATGGATATTCAACCGATTCGCCAACCAACGTATACGATGCAAAATGCATGATGCCGTCGGGTTTGTGTTTAGCCATCACTGCATCAATTGCGGCTTTGTCGGCCAAATCGCCTTTTACAAAAACGGCGTCAGGATGCACTGCGTCTTCATGGCCCTGGTACAGGTTGTCGAAAACAACAACTTCTTCGCCTGCTTTGATCAATCGCTCCACGGTAATGCTGCCGATATATCCGGCACCGCCTGTTACTAAAATTTTCATGGAATAAACCTCGTTTGAATTTGGATTGTTTTATTGTTGTAGTAGAGACATAAAATCTTGCGTCTCTACATTGTGTCTACAATCGATTTTGTTAATTTCAAAAATTCACATGGGCACTGTATTTTATTAAAATTACGATAGTTCTAAAGACCTCAGATTGCTATGGTTGGGCTGCCAGGATCAGGTCAATGGTTAATGGTTCGCCATTTCGCAGCAGGTTGATGCTGATATTTTCGCCAGCGCGAGTGTTCAGTTCAAGATATTGTTGCAAATTTTGCCAGTTGGTGATGCGGGTGTTGTTAACGGCCGTTATCACATCCCCACCAATCAACACCCGCCGATTCCCAACCACCACCTGTTCTGTCGCGCCTTGAATGCCGGCTGCCACGGCCGGTCCTTCGCGATAAAGCTGTGCCACCAACACACCCGATTCCACTGGCAGTTCCAGCAGTTCAGCAAAATCTGGGGTAATCGAGTATCCCAACAAACCCAGCCACGGATGCGGATAAGTCCCCTGCTCAATCAAAACCGGCACAATGCGCTGCACGGTATCTACCGGCACGGCAAAGCCAATGCCCTGTGCGTTTTCGCGAACGGCCGTATTCACCCCAATCACCCGCCCTCGTGAATCGAGCAGCGGCCCACCCGAATTACCCGGATTAATCGCCGCATCGGTTTGGATGACGTTGAAGATGACATTGTTTTCATCGGTTTGTAACGGCCGTCCCAGCGCACTTACTACACCCGTTGTCAACGTGCGGTCCAGGCCAAACGGATTGCCAATCGCAATGGCTCGCTGACCGACACGAACGCTGTCCGCATCGCCAATTTCCAGCGGAAAGATGGAGACATTATCAGGCAAATTGACCTTCAAAACGGCCAAATCATTCGATTGATCAACGCCGACTACTTCAGCCTGAACCGTCGATTCATCCGACAGCCGCACCTCAATGCGCGATGCATCTTCAATCACATGGTAATTTGTGACGATATGCCCTGAGTCGTCGTACAAAAAGCCGGAGCCGGTGCCTTCGCTGGCAGATGGTCCGAAGAAGAAGCTCATTGTGACGACTTCGGTGGTGATATGCACCACCGAAGGTCCGACCCGGTCATACAAATTGGTGACCAACTCCTCTTCCACGTCAATCGGCACCATAAAATCATCTGGCAGCGGCGTAGGCGTGGCTACGATAATGACCGGTGTTTGGGTTGGCTGTGGTGTGTAGGTTGGTACAGGTTCATCATTATTGTCGCAGGCTGTGATAATTGTTATCAGCAGTAAACTTAATATGATTTTTATGTACAGATTAATCATAATTTTGTTTAGAAATTCAGTGATCATAAATTGATCGATCTAAAACTTTGCAAAACTGTTTCAATTTGTCCCGGTGCTTTTCCTACAGGCCATAAATCCAAAACAGAAAAAGCGATATATAGCCAAAACAAAACGAAGGGTAAAAAATATTTCCGAGGGACATTTAATCTGGTACGCATAGTTCAAGATTTTATCTGAAAATAACATCTGTTTCATTAAAAGTTATGACCATACCATCTGCTGGGGGGTAAACGCTCCGGCTACGAGATGAAAGCCCTTTCAGGGCTGAAAGATTAGACCCAAAGGGTCTTCCACCTCGTAGCCAGAGGGCTTATGAACGTTAAGAAAATAAAACGGTAATAGGGAACTTGTCATTCCCGCGCAGGCGGGAATCCATGACGTAGTCGAGTAGATTCCCGCCTGCGCGGGAATGACAGGGCCACATTTTGTAGTTTTCTATTACCTGATTATTTATTTAACTTCCATCAGCCCCTGGCGAAGCAGGTTAACCAGAAACAATTTCTGCACCGGCACTGGCGCGGCAGACGTAGATGTTTGGTTTCAGGTTGGTGGCAGCTTCGTAGGCGGTGGCAACGGCCGTTACAAATCCCTCCACCTTCCCTTCATGTACCAATGCTACCGCACAGCCACCAAACCCGCCGCCTGTCATACGAGCGCCGAAGCAGCCTTCCTGCTGCTGCGCAATTTTAGCCATGATGTGCAGCTCTTTGTTTGTGATTTCAAAATCTTCGTGCATGCTGGTGTGGCTCTCATTCATCAACTGCCCCATTAATTCGGCATCCGCATTTTGCATGGCTTTGGCCGCGTTAAGCGTGCGCAGATTTTCGGTGACGACATGCTTGGCGCGTTTGTAAGGCAGTGGTTCTAGACCATCAGCCCCGCCCAAAAATTCAGCCATCGACACATCCCGCAGCGCTTTTACTTCAAAGTAAGCAGCGGCCGTTTCGCACTGTTGGCGGCGTTCGTCGTAAGCAGATCCAACCAGACCACGTCGAGTAGCAGTGTCGAGGACGATAACGGCCGTTGCCGCCCCATCCGACGCAGGCGGCAGCGGCACTAACGTGTGTTCCAACGTGCGGCAATCAATCAACAGCGCCTGTCCATCTTTGCCAGCAGCCGAAATCATTTGATCCATGATGCCGGTATTCACGCCCACCCACTTGTTTTCAGCTTTTTGACCGAGTAGCGCCATGTCGGGCGCTTTCCATTCGAAATCAGACACGGCGTTAAATGCCTGCGTCGTCGCCATTTCCAGCGCCGCCGATGAAGAAAGGCCCGCCCCTTTGGGAATATCGCCTTTCAGCACGCCTTCCCATCCGTTGAGTGCGTAGCCTGCTTCTTGCATCGCCCAAGCAGTGCCTTTGATATATTCGATCCAGCCTTTGCCTTTTTCCAGGGTGTCGAGAGAGAAGGTTTCCGTTTCCCCATAATCCAATGTCGTCACTGAAACCTGTCGGTCATCCCGCGGCCGCAGTGCGATCCAAATCGCCCGGTCAATCGCCATTGGCAGCACAAAGCCGTCGTTGTAGTCAGTGTGCTCACCAATCAAATTTACTCTACCAGGGGCGCGGACAATGAAAGACGGCCGTTCCCCGAACTGTTCCACAAACGCATCTGTAACGAATTGTTGTAATGACATGTTAAATCCTTTGGGTGTATTAGTGTAAGGGTATATTGGTATATTGGTAAATTGGGAAACTATTCAGGGCACTAATACACTAATATACCAACTCCCCATTCCTATCTCTGCTTGTAATGAACTTCCGGCAATGTCCGCAAACGAGCCGCCGCTTGCTCTGCTGTCAGGTCACGTTGTGCTTCAGCCATCATTTCAAAACCCACCATGAACTTCTTCACAGTTGCCGAGCGCAGCAGCGGTGGGTAAAAGTGTGCGTGCAGCTGCCAGTGTGCATGGTCGTCATCATCAAACGGCGCACCATGCCAGCCCATGGAATAGGGGAAAGATGTTTCAAACAAGTTGTCATAACGAATAAGATGCTGCTTGAGAATGTCTGCCAGTGCATTACGTTCATCATCAGTTAATTCAGGTACGCGCAGCACGTGACG
>QQUD01000137.1 GCA_008501785.1 Chloroflexota bacterium | reverse complement strand
CGCTTTACAACTGTTTCAACAAAGTGCTGTGCGTGTGCAGTCTGGATTTTCACTTTTGCCCGAAAATATTGTGGATGTGACCGAGATTTGTCGATTGGTACATGGGCTGCCGCTCGGTATTGAATTGGCGGCAAGCTGGATGGAGATGCTTTCTGTCACCGAGATTCGGGCAGAAATTAGCGAGAATCTAGATTTTTTAGAAACCGAAGTGCAAGATGTGCCACAGCGACAGCGCAGCTTACGCGCTGTTTTTAACTATTCTTGGGAATTGATGAATGCTGAGGAAAAGCAGCTTTTTCCACAATTAGCCCTTTTTCAAGGCGGTTTCTCGCGAGATGCAGCGCAAAAAGTAGCACAGACGAATTTACGCACGTTGATGCGGCTGGTGAATAAATCATTGGTGCGGCGGGAGGAAAACGGCCGTTTTGCCATCCACGAGCTGCTGCGTCAATATGCGACAGAAAAAATTCAAGAAGATGCCGAAAGCCTGTTCAACTTTAGGAGCCGACACAGCCTTTATTATCTTCACTTTTTAGCTAAACAATCCCTATTGATGCAAGGCCCCCAACAGCGTGCCGCTTATGATGTTGTTGAGCAGGAGCTTGGTAACATTTTGGCCGCCTGGTTTTGGGGATTGGCTCATGGTGCTCATCAAATTGGGCTGGCTGCTTTGTCTGGCCTGTTTAATTTTTATCTGGTGCGTGCCAATTTAATGTTAATGATTGAGGTGCTTGAATTGGTGGTGGAAGATGTCGAAGCTGTGGCGACGGCAGAATTAGAAAAAAACATACAAAGCAGTGATGCCCAACTGCTGCATGCTTCATTGATTGCTTTATTGTCTTTTACGCTCTCATTTGATTTTGCTTCAAATCGTACTAAACAACTTTGTCAAGAAGCTTTACACCTGGCAGATGCATATGGCATCCGCTCAAAAATGGGTGTTTATTTTCTGTTGAATGCTGAAATCTATATGTGGCGCATCCATCGCGAACAAGGCGCTGCCCTTGTCCGAGAATCTTTAGCGTACATACGCCAGGATGGTGATGTTTGGTCATTAGCTGTTGGTTTAAGCATCGTTGGCGGCTCTTTTTGGGCTTCAAATATGAAAGATGAGGGGCGAGCACTAATTAACGAGGGAATAGCGCTCAGTCGGCAATTAGGTGATCGTATCGTACTCGCTTATCTATTGGGTAGTCTGGCACATGTAACTGGCGATGAGCACGATTTTGACACGACATTGAGTATCTATGAAGAGTGCCGTGAAATATATGAATCTGTTGGGAATCGTGGGGGGGTAGGAAATAGTTTTATTGATATGGGTGCCACCTACGATGCCAAAGGTGAATACGAACAAGCCCTCATTTATTATCGACGGGGCCGAGATGTTTTTGAGGAATTGGGCGACCGGCATTCTGTTGCGCGTGCATTGTCTTGGGAAAGTTTGTCTGCTCGGCGGATGGGACAATATGAATATGCGTTGACCTTGCGTGGCGATTCACAAGCCCTTTATGAAAAACTGCATGACGTTAATAGCATGGCCTGGTGTTATTTCGAAAATGCTGAACTTACTTTTTTAACCGGTGATGCAGAAACCGGATGGCGATATTTGGAAAAAAGCAAGCAATTTTTTGATACAAACGAAATATTACGGGGACATGCATTTTATTTTCGGGTTAAGGGTTGGATGTTGCTGCGGACCAATGATATTGATGGTGCAAAAACTGCACTGAAACGCAGCGTTGAGTTATCTGTCAAGGATTACCATAATTGGAATGTGTCCTGTGCCAGAAGTTGGCTGGGCCTCGCTTTGCTGGCTGATGGCGATGTTGATGGGGCTTATGGGCAAATGGTTGAGGCATTATCGCACGCGAAAGAGTTGTCTAATTTGGGAGTGAGCATGTTAGCGATTGCCGCATATGCACAACTTTTGCAGCGGGTAGGTGCGTATGAAGGGGCCGTAGAGTTGGCGGCTTTTGTGGAAGCGCATCCGGCACTTTGGTATGAAACGCGATCTTTGATTACGGCCGTTTTCCAATCAACACCCTCTCATCTCGATGAAAAAACCAATGCAGCAGCAAAAGCAAAAGGGCGTGCCTGGAAATTAGACGATTTGCTGGAAAAAATCTTGACTGACGCTGAAAATCGTTAATGTATGTCAGCCATTTCGATCCGTTTTCCACCTAATGTGACGTAACTTTTGAGCAAATTTGCTGTCAAACAAGAATGCACTGGCAGCACTAGCAGCAAATCCCCAACTTCAATTTGTTCCATCAAATGAGTGGATGCTTGCACCAACCCGTGTTCTTGTGACAAACTATATATGTAGTTTTCGTCAGATGTGACTTGCCATTCGTTGGCAGTGGGGAGGGCGATACGGCCGTAACTAACCGTTCCATCATCTCGTACCAACGCTTCTTTGGAATGGTGAACTGCGCCGCCGTAAACAGCAATGCAATTTCTTGCTGGATATTTAGCCACAACCGGACAGGCAATGGCAACAGCTATTTGATCAATGGAACACGCCCCAATTTGCACCTGCATCATGTCAAAAAACACAAAATTCCCAGGGCGAATTTCATCAATCCCGGCGAAATCATTGGCAAGTGTACAGGCTGGGGTGTCGCCAATGGAAATAGCGGCAGAAAGGCCTTGTTGTTGCAAATGATTCTGGACGTGATGCAAGTGATGTAAGGATTGGCGGTGGGTGTCGAGAACGGCCGTTTTTCCTCGCCCTTTATACGTGTTGCCTGCATGAAGCAGCAGCCCGGAGAGATGAAGGGATGGCGAGGTTTGGAGGAGAGTGGAAACGGCCGTTATCGCTTCCAAATCATCCCAGGGTAAACCAGTTCGCTGATACCCCGCATCAATTTCCAGCCAGACATTTACTTGTTTTGTGAGGTGTTTATGCAAATGTTCAATAACAATTTCACTCTCGACTAACAGATTTAACGTCACCTTTTTTGCAAGTTGATTAATTGTTGGCAGTTGTCGCACATTCACCGGAAATGCAATCGTAATGTCATCCCAACCATGTTCTGCAAAATAGACAGCCATGTCTACCGAAGATACCGTTATTTTGGTAACGCCATTGTCACGAAACCAATTGCCAATTTCTGCTGATTGATGCGTTTTGAAATGGGGGCGAAAGATAACGCCAGCCTGACGCGCCCTTTTTGCCATGTCAGCAATGTTTTTCCGCGCCTTTTTCTCATCTATCAAAAGTGTAGGTTTAATAATTTGAGTCATGTCCATTGTAAATCCTCAAAAAAACGAACACGCACCCTCAAAAAAATGTGATGCGTGTTCAAAAACTCTTGTTAAATTATATGCCAATCTGCGAATTATTCGGGCGGACCTTTGCGGGTGCTAAAACTCCATTCATAACGTTCGCCATCTACCGTAACTTGCACGGTATAGGTTTCATTAATTGGCAAATGATTCTTTGGGATGATAACAATTGCATCTTGTGCCCCGATGATGGTGCGCCCAGTTTTCTGCGCATACGGATCGGGATTTACATAGGTTGTTTCGTCATAAGCACAAGATTCAATCAACGTAGTCCCTTGATAGACTGCATGGCTTTCAACTTTAGGTGTCAGGCTGCCATCACCAAGTTGCAGGATAAGAGCGGTGCCGGTTGGGGCGCTGTACCCTTCACAATTGCCTAACGGATCGGGCCATTCGTAGAGGCTGCGACGTACAACCCAGGTTTCAGATCCATCTCCTGGGAAGTAAATGGGGTATTGAACTTCGGTTTCGGCGTTGCCTAGTTCAGAGCGTACATCTAAAACGGCCGCCATATAGAATTGACCAATGGTCTGGTTATATTGGCCGTAACCAACTTTATCAACGTCGGGATTGATAACTGCTAGTAAATGGAATGGTGCGGATATCCAAAAATTAGTTCCCCACACATGATCAGCTTGAATCTGGCTCGTAGCAAAGATGTTTCCGTTGATAGCTGCTTGCCTTCCAGCCGGGTCAAACAGCGGATTGGCTTCATCTTCATTGTGGGCAATTGGCTTGTCGTTAAGCACCATATATTTGCTGTGCAACAAACTACCTTGTGTCAGAGATTCAAGCTCTGTGAATCGCGGCAACCCAGCTATGTCACGGAACTGATTGAGATAATCTAGCCATTCAGTTCCACTTGGTGGGGCAACGGTGGCAATGTCAGCCACATTTTCAACTGTTTCGAATGTGGCTGATGCAGACAACAACTCTGAACTAACGCTGTGATTTGAGGCTAATTCATTTTCTATTTCTGATCTGCCACTTGTGGGTGATGATGCACTGCTGGAAGGACTGCTTGCCGTAAATGATGAGGTTGCACTTGATGAGTGGGTTGTTGTTTCAGATGATGTGGTACCAACAGGTCCATCACCTGACACGCAGAAATTGACATCTGTTTGCACGAGACCCTCATCTTCAAACACAGTGACCATGAGTGGGTTGGTAGAGGTTACGGTCCAGATAGCGAGGTCGGGGTTTGCCGTTATCTCCCATGTGCCGCGTCCGGCAGCAGGCAAACCATAAGTGCCGTTGGAACCAGTGTACAGTGTGACTCGATTGTTTCCAGAGACAAATAGGATGTCAATATTGGGTACAGGGGTTGAAGTGCCACACTGTCCGTCTCCATCGGCATCCAAATAAACACCACCGCGAATGGTGCCCCGTGGCGAGTCATTATTTGCTGATACCAAAAATACGCCAGCCACAAGTAAAAATGGAATTATCAAAAATGTAATTTTTAGTACTCTTCTCATGAGGGACCTCCTGACTTGTCCTTCAATGGTTAATGTGGGTGTTACGAATAGTAGTAAAGGACATATCTAACGATAGTCTGTTCACATTTCATGCCAACTTACATTAATACATTACGTAAAGTATAGCATACCTCGTTATGTCGAGAAAACAAGTTTTTTTGAGAGGTTTTTGTATGAAATAGACGGTAAGATAAATGGTTGGATAAAACTTCTCGGAAGCTTTGAACCAATGGCTTAGGCAATAAGCGATTTCTTAGCTTCCGGGAGGTTCCGGAAGCTGGGAATTTTAGATGAGTCCAAGCTCTTTTGCTTTTAAAGCCGCTTGTGTTCTGTCACGGACGCCCAGTTTCCCTAAAATATTTGTGACATGGTTTTTAACTGTCCCTTCAGCAATAAATAATGACGAGGCAATCTCTCGGTTGCTCGCACCCGTGGCAACCAGGTTCAGGATTTCGAGTTCGCGGTTGGAGAGGGGGTCGATGAGGGGTTGTTTGGGGGAGGAAACGGCCGTATTTGCCGACATTCTCGTAAACTCAGCCACAACTTTCGCTGCTACTGATGGCTGCAAAAACGATTCTCCCTTGGCAGCCGCCCGAATCGCTTCAACGAGTTTTTTTGAGGGCACATCTTTTAGTAAATAACCAGCAGCGCCGGCCCGCAACCCTTCAAATACATATTCATCGTCATCAAACGTAGTTAACATAATCACCCGGCTGTTGGGATGATCTTGGGTGAGCTTGCGCGTTGCGGCAACTCCATCAAGAACAGGCATGCGCACATCCATCAGCACCACATCTGGTTTTAACTTGGTAACCAGCTTAATCGCCTCTTCCCCATTTTCGGCTTCACCAATGACTTCGATGTCATCATGCACAGACAATAAAGTACTAAGTCCTTCTCGAAACAACATTTGGTCGTCAACCAGGATGATTTTGATGGTCATTTGGTGTTTTCCTTAGGTGTTGGAATTTGACTTGTGAGTATAAATCCACTGCTTGGTTCTGATTCAATGGTTAGAGTTCCGTTTAAAAGTTGCACTCTTTCTTGCAGCCCCAGCAAGCCAAATCCACCCTCTGTTTTTTCGGCCCCAATGCCATTATCCTGTACAATGATTTGCATCATTTGTTCATTTCTATAATCAAGAAAAATATCAACTTGTGAAGCATGAGCATGTTTGCGCACATTGGTTAAGCTTTCTTGTACAGTTCGATATAAGGTGAGTGCAACTTTGGGGTCTAGATGGCGCGTATCCCCTTGAACTATCATGTTTGTAACAATGCCTGCGGCCTGGTTTTCTGCGATGAGTTGGTTAATGGCTTCGGGTAACGGCCGTTCTGCCAATGGCGACTCGCGCAATGCACTCACAGATCTTCTCACCGAAGCCAATCCATCCTGTGTCAACTTTTGTGCCTTAGACAACGCATCCTTTGCTTTTTCTGGATTCGAATCCATGATCGTATGTGCGGCCTCAATCTGAATATTAACCACGGTCAAGTAATGGCCCAAGTTATCATGTATTTCCCGTGCTAACCGATTCCTTTCGTTAACAGTTGCCAATTCTTCAACCTGCGCCGCATATTCAGC
>QQUD01000911.1 GCA_008501785.1 Chloroflexota bacterium | reverse complement strand
CAAGAACTGTAGTTTTTCAAATAAAACGACTATTTAAAGAGCTGGTTTCTATCATGAAACCGGCTCTTTTTGTGTCAACCGAAGAATTGGTCTGGAGACCAAAAGAGGAAGAACGGCACGGTCTGAAGACCAGGCCGGAGCGGGGGGAGAGCAGCCCTTCGGGACTGGGTTGCGGTCGGAGTAGGGGTGAGCCAAACTAACTAATCAATTTGTAAGATTCTCCTCTCTTCAGTTTATCCACCGAATGTTTGGAGATAATCTTAATGGATTGCCAAAAGGAGAATTGCTGGAAAATATAAAAATTCATTGTTAGATTTACTATTTCGATGTATCATGTTTACGTCGCAGGATGTCTAGCAAAATTATATCTTCTCCAAACATTAGATTTTTAAGTTATGGATAATAGTGTTCTAGTTATCGTTCTAGTATTTGCAATCGTTGGTGTAGTATTGATTCGTTTATTTGATGCTCCAATGAGAGTTTTTAATAAGTTGGAAGAAGCAAAAAAAGAATCAAATATAGCATTAAGAAACTTAGAAATAATTGAAAAAGTTATTATATCTAACAACACATCATTTTTGAAGTACCGTTATGAACGAATTGAATCTTCTTACAAAGAAGCCTTAAGAATATTACGAAATGTAGTTAATGATTACCAAGCCATGGAAAAAATCGAATATGTGTGGGCACGGGGTTATAGTGCTTATTGTTTGCAACTTCTTGGTTTTGAGTTTAAGTTGAATAAAAAAGTAATCCTTCACTTTGAAGGCGTGCAAAACTGCTACGAATCTATAGAAAAGGAACTCAAAGATGAATATGACAATTTGTCCTATGCTGTAAAAAGAATCACTAAAAAAATTGCTCCCTTGCAAAAAGAAAAAGATGTTGTTGAGGGCAAGAAATTCTTGAATTCATTTAGTTACGATTCTCTTGATTTAATTCCAAGGAATTGGCTAAAGAATGTAAAAAGAACAAGAAAAGATATTAACTCAGAATGTTCCAGAATAGAATCTGCGATAAAAGATATTAATAATCGTATATCCTCAATTACTTTTACAGAAGAACAAAAAAAAGAACTTTTGAAATGGAAATTCTTAAGAAATGATGTCTCTTTTGTAGAAAATAATACTTCTCAATGTAAATCATTGTTAAAAAGGAGTACTGGATGTCATACCATTATTGAAATCGATGCGTTTCTCAATGAAGCTAAACAAAAAATGCTTATTGTAAAAGAGGATTATGAACACATAATGTGGCAACATAATTACTTTGACAAGAAGCTGAAATGGATATTTTTAGAACAAAATAAACTAAAAGAAAAAGGCGATCCGAATTTCGTTATTATTAAAACTAATATAGATGATATGTTAGGTAGTGCATGGAGTGCAAATTCATTCGAAAAAGCAGAGCAGTGTGTTAAAGATTGTGAAAATATTTTAATTTTAAATGATAAAGGGGATAAAATAATGGGTGATCAATACAATATAGAGAAAGTTTCACATTCACAAATGGCTATTGGGTCTGGAAATCAGATAAACAACAGTTCTATTGAGCAAAATAATGGGCTTAGTAATTTTAATATGACTGAGCTTATAAAAGAACTTGAGGAAGTCCGATCAGCAATGGAAAATACTCCAAATAAAAATTCCCAGCAGTATTCTTCTATAGCAGAAATATCTCAGGCCGAGGATGCAGCAAAAAGCGGTAATCAACAAGCTGTTTGGGAGCACTTGAAAAAATCTGGCACATGGGCTTTTGATATTGCTACAAAGATTGGCGTTTCTGTTGCAGCTTCTGCATTAAAATCTGCTTTAGGATTATAAAATAATTCTGAAATTAGGATCAGGTCTCAGCTAAACAGGATTTCTAGTACTGTGCAGACAGATATTACCCCGCTGTGGTCAGCGCTATTTCGGCAAGCTCCAGGCAGGCTCTCGCTGATCGACACTTTCTTTTCGGTCTCAAGACTATGTAATGACTTTGTGATTTCACCTCGTTTGGGTGGCAAATGGAGTTGATGGAATGTTATTTCCATTAACGTATTGAGTGCTGCAACGAATGAAGAAGCAGTCAGGAGACCAAAGCGAAAGAATGGCACAGTCAGGAAGCCATCCAGAGCGGAGCGGTAATTTAGGTGATGGGTTGGGAGATGGTGAATTGGGTGTGTTTGGGGTGAGTAACGGCCGTTATCTTCCCCCTATGCCTGCCCATTCTCCGGAATAGCCCAACATTGCGCCCTCGATGAAAACGACCGAATAAGCCCGCCATATCTGCTTCTAGAATGCCAATTCCGGCTCCTCCTTGGTCTCCAGACCATGACAGCTTGGTGATTTTACCGAGTTTGGGTCAGAAAAGTAGTTGGTGCAAAACGAAGAGCGAAAAAGTGGTCTGGTGACCGGTGGGAGCAGGGAAGAGCCAATGATCAAACACCTCTTGACAAGTAGAATTATTTGTTTTATATTCTAGACTGTGCGGTCTAGACTGAGTAGTCTAGGGTGCGCAGTCTAGTAATATTTAAGCCAAGGAGCTTATATGCCACCACGAATTGCATCATCTGTACGTCGTGCAGAAATTATGGAAGCGGCCATGCGCTGTTTGCAGCGAACTGGTTACAGCAGCTTATCAATGGACGATGTTGTCAAAGAAAGTGGCCTCAGCAAAGGCACAATTTATTGGCATTTTAAAAACAAAAAAGACCTTTTCATCAGCTTGTTTGAAAGCCTGATGAGTCAAGCCATTGCTGGATTTACCCCGCTGCTGACTCAAGAGTTGCCGGCTGCGGAAAAACTGCGCCAAATTCTGAGTTCCGTATCGGAAGTGACAGAAGAAGACCTGAACCTGGTCACGCTCCCATTAACACTCCTGACAGAGATGTTGAATGACACAGATTTTGTTGACCGGTATCGGATGGCGATTGGTCAACTGGCAAAAGAGATGCAGACGATAATTGAGCAGGGTATTGCTGCTGGGGAATTTAAAAAAGTGGATAGCTTTGAAACAATATGGGCACTGATGAGTGTTTATGATGGTCAGCTTATGTACCACATTTTAAATATGCCGGGCAGCGTCAAAAAGCAAAATAAAATTATTGTGGATTTGATTATTGCCGGACTAAAAAAATAAGGCTCTTTGGGATTTTATGGGATTTGGAGTGGAGCCTTTAGCCGGTTTTCAAGAGACCGTTCTGGCTAAAGCCTCCACTCCCCTTGAATTCCTGAAGACCCTAAAATAACAACTTGTTTCAGGAGGGAACATGATTGCCTGGATTAATTTTACTGTTTTAATCATCAGCGGTGTGCTGATGCATGTTTTTTATTTGATGAGCGTGCGCCCCGCAGCACTTGAGCAAAAAATCGGGCCGCAAGCATACCAACGCAGTGCCTTGTATCGGCGAATTGTCGGCGTTTTTATGTTTTTCATACCAATCAACTACATTGTTTACCATTGGTATCCGCTGCCAATTGACCCATTTCCCGTTACATTTTCGTGGCCTTATTGGGTATCCGCTGTTATTGCATTGTTGATTGCGATTCCCTGTGGGTATTTGATGTGGCGCAGTATGAAAGATGCGGGTGATGAAGCGCTGACGCCAGATAAAAGTCATACGATGTACAGTGGCATTTACCAAAAAATTCGTCATCCCATGGCGCTTGGTGAAATGCCCTTATGGTGGGTGATGGCTTTTCTTATTCACTCGCCGTTCCTGGTGCTGTTTTCGTTTGTGTGGGTGCCGGTGTGGACCTGGTGGTGTGTGGCTGAAGAGAAAGATTTGCTGCTGCGTTATGGTGATGCCTATGCTTTGTATATGGAGCAAACTGGCATGTTTATACCAAAACGGAGGGCAAAATTAGCATGAGCCAATCTATACAACTTTCAAATCAATCTAAAACACGGCCTGGGTGGTTGAAAACGGCCGTAATCATCCAAACCATCTACGCACTCATCGAAATTACAGACTGCATTGTTGCCGTACTCATGACTGTCAGCCTTATTCCAAACTTTTACCCAACCATGCTGTTTTCCGAAATGCAGTCCATGTTTGACCACGATCCAATCTGGTTGATTCCACTGTTCCTGTTCTACACAAGCTTACGTGCTGTATCTGCATTTGGATTGTGGCGAAACCGGATATGGGGCTTTTGGCTGACGATTTTTGTTTCTAGCGCGACGCTGATGATGGCTCCATTCTTGCTGCCTTTTACAACTGGCGAAATGCTGCTCAATGGTGTTCTGGTGATGATTCTCTTTATTGGTTATTTTGGAAACAAACCTATTCTTGAAGGGCAATAAATGTAAGGTCAACTATTTCGATGTGAAGAGCTAGGTTTAATGAATCTGGCTCTTTTTTGTGCTTAGATAGATGCCATTTTATGCTGTTTTGAATGGGAGTATAATGGAAAACTGAGTGTCTCCAGGATGAGAAACGGCCGTTATCTCCCCCCCATGTCTCTCCACAATTGCTTTTGCAATTGCCAATCCCAAGCCATTCCCTTGAATATTCCCAACATTGCGCCCCCGATGAAAACGACTGAATAATTTTGCCATATCTTCTTCGGGAATTCCGATACCTGTGTCTGTCACTCGAATGATGGCCTGATCTTGTTGCGTGATAAGCGAAATTAAAATATTTCCGTCAGGTGGCGAAAATTTGAGCGCATTGTCGAGTAAATTGCCAATGGCCTGTTCAAATTGTTGCGGATTAGCGGCGAGGAAAACGCTTGCTTCTGGCACAGTTATGTCAAACGTAAGTCCATTTTGTTCTGCCTGCGACGCATAGATTTCACCAATTTGCTGCACAAGCTGCGCTAAGTTTACTTTTGAGAGCGGATTGCTATTTTCAGACGCCTCAATTTTTGAAAGAGCCAATAAGCTGTTGGTTAGGGTTTGTAAACGTGTTGTTTGTTCTTGTGCGCGAGAAAGGCGTGTGGCCTGCTGCTCGTCGTTGGTGTGCTGACGTGCCAGTTCAAGATTGGTGTTGAGTGCCGTTAACGGGGTGTTTAGTTCGTGTGCGGCATCAGCGACGAAGTGGCGCAGCGTGGTAACGGTGTTTTCGATGCGCTGTGCCATCTGGTTAAATGCACTCCCTAACTGCCCTAATTCATCTTCCCTTTGCAAATCGGTACGGACTGTGAGGTCGCCCTGCGCCATGTGGGTCGTCGTTTCGGTGAGGTCCAACAGCGGTTTGGTCAGATGGCGGCTAGATAGCCATCCAGCCATCGCCGCAATCAGAACCGCCACAATGCCCGCAATGCCCCATCCTAATGTGACACTGCGCAAAATGGAACGGCCGTAAGCTGGCCCCTGCGACAGCCGCACAAACCCAACAATCTGGTTGTTATCATCCAAAATTGGCACTTCCACCGCCAAATCAGACCGTGCAATGTTTTCAGTTTCACCATTGAGGCTAAATCCATAGAGAGTGTCTCGTGCTGGTATGGTGGACGTGCGTGTGATTGTTTTTTCACTGGTAAACACACCATCAACAGTGATATCTTCCTCCTCAACCACAATCACAACTTCTTCTTGCCCAATGTTGCCCAGTCCAGGGAACAGCGACTCTTCTTCAATTTCGATGCCTGGACTAATCGCAATGGCCGGATTTAGCAGACCTGCCGCTCCCGAATCAGCAATGATTTTTTTGTTGGGATCGAGTATTTCAATTTGAGCTTGCACCAAGAAGGCGAATCCGTCGATTTGGGTTTGCAGGAACGGCCGTTCCGCATCCCCCATCACACTCCGCACTTCCTCGGCAATCGTAGCCGCATTGCCGCTCAAATACGTCACTTCCTGCTGTTGATAAAACCCGCTCAATGAGACGAGCAGTACCAAACCCAGCGCAGCAGCGGTAAGCAGTGCAATTGCTGCATAACTTAAAGGAAGTCGCCAACGAAGTGAAGCAGGCATTAGGCAATCCCAAAAGCGCGAACCGGGAAGGTACCAAATGCTTTCACCTTCACCGGAACCGCAAAAAAGCGCACGCCATTGTCGGGCAGTGCGTGTAAATTTGTTAAATGTTCAGCAATGGGAATGTTGTGGCGCAGCAAAGTGGAGTGAACGGGTCGCCGTCCATCGTCGGTGTCGTCGATGTTTAAGGAGTCGATGCCGACCAGCTTTGCGCCGTTTTGTTGCAGAAAAACGGCCGTTTCTTCCGTCAAAAATGGATGTCCTTCATAATATTGCTCACTGTTCCAATGGTTTGACCAGCCGGTGTGGAACAGGACGGCTTTGCCGCGCACGTTTACATGTTTGAGCAGGTCGGGGTGGATGAAACGGCCGTAACCATCCGGCACGCGCACCAGCACCGTCTCCAAATTTGCTAACGAAGTCAGCGGCAGCTCTGACAAATCCTTGCCATCT
>QQUD01000854.1 GCA_008501785.1 Chloroflexota bacterium | reverse complement strand
ATGGCTTGAGGATGGTGCTCGTTTGGTAGCTAAAGCACGCGCTGTTTGGCTTAGTCGTCAGTGGAATGACGTTGTTCATGATTATGCATCACTCCCTTTTGCTATCTAACGGGTTTTTACTGCTCCCCAGCAAAACAATTGATGAATGCAATGGAATTGATAGCTTTTGAGGAAGAGGGGTTGCTTACGATATGGGTAAGTTGAGGGCTTGTGCGCGGAGAACTGCTTCGGTTCGGCTGTGAACGTCTAACTTACGGTATATATTTTTCAAATAGGTGTTTACGGTGCTAACGGTTATCATCATTCTCACGGCAATCGCTTGATTCGATAATCCGGCACTGACCAGACGCAGTACCTCCAATTCTCTTTCACTAATTGCAGCAGCAATTGCCAACTGTGCAATCGCTGCTGGTGGGGGTGCTGGTTCACCCGCCGTTGTTTGGTGTAGTGTGTCTACGAGTTGTTGGGTGAAGCGGCGTGTTTCAGCGGTTAACCGGCTGGTATGTACAATGAGAATAAGCAATGATGCTATTTGTGTACCGCGTTCCAGAAACGGCCGTTTCCACCCCTCCGCCACCGCCATTCTCAACGCCTTTTCCATCATTTTCTGGGCTTGATTGACCTTGTTTTGCGCAAAAAGAGCCGCCGCCAGCATCACCAATGGCCGCAGCAGCGGTTCAGTCAATAATCCGTATGGGAACCTGTGTACAAGTTGTCGCAGCGTTTTTTCCGCCTCGTCATATTCTTTTTGTGCCAACTGAATTTCAGCCAATACAAGCAGCAAGATGTCTGCTGATGGAGTAACGGCCGTTTCGCCATCACCACCAAATTGCACAGTTGCCAGCAGGCGATTTGCCTGCACCAAATCGCCTTTACGCGCATAAAGCAAGGCTTGATACAACATCAAATCGTGACGGGTCCATAGTCCAGAATGCATGTCTGGGTTTAAGTTAAAGGCGGCTCGCAAAGTAGCAAGTCCGGCGGCAATATCTCCCTGTGCAGCCTGAATACGCGCTTGCAATATATGAATAAGCAGCGGCATATTGCTGCTGGTGGGATTCGGATCAATATCAGAAGCCTTGCCCAACCATTGCAAGGCTTCATTTAGCTGATCTCTTTCATAAGCAATCCAGGCTAAATTTGAAAACAAAGCACTGGTGGGCGCTGGCCAGCGTCCTGCCCGTGCCTCCACCCAGCGCAAAAGTTGATGAACCTTCCATTCACTTTGTTGCAAACGCCCTTGCAAAATGCCACAAAATATGAGTGACCCACCTGCTATCAGTGCTACGAATAAATTACCATTTATTTTCGCGTCCTCTAGCACCTGCTCCATCACAATTTCTGCATTGGGGAAATCACGCTGCTTAAAGAATTGGACACCACGCAAAAAGGTATCCATCAGCATAAATGTGTTGTCTAGCGTTGACGGTACGGGTGATAGGGTTTGTCCGCTAACAAGCATGTGGTGAAAACGGCCGATTTCTGTCAAAACGGCCGTTTCATCATCCGAGCGTTGGTCTTCAGGCACACTCAAAATGTTATTTTCAACTTGCTGCAAAAACTGCGCCTGATGAGTTGGCGATAGGGCGATATTGGTCAGACGAATATAGGTTCCCAGCAAAGAAATGTGTTGCTGCACAACCTCAACCGGCAGCTGCTGCACCCAACGCAGCAGGCGCGAATCTTCGCCCTTGTCGTGCAGCTCACGCAGAGCAACAGTTTCGATGAGTGCCGCCGCCTCTCCCCAGGCGCTGATTGCCAGCAGATGCTGCACAGCCTCATCTGGGGCATGGTTGGCCTGATACCAACGGGCGGCGCGTTGGTGCAGTGTGGGAGCCAGTTCGGGATGATGGTGATGCAGTTGGCGATTCAAAACGGCCTTAAACAGCGCATGGTATTGATACCAGGCTGTATCGCCGCCAAATCGAGTCAAAAACAGGTTGGATCGCCACAGATGTTCCAGAATTTGTTCGCTATTTTCCTGTTTAGTAACAGCATTGCATAAGTCGGCCGTAACTTTTTTTAAGATAGACGTATGCAGTAAAAACTGCTGCACGTGCGGCTCTTGCTGGTGCAGCACATTTTCTACAAAGTAATCGTTGAAATAGGCATCTTCCCGAATCAAACGGCTGAGGGATGGTCCGATTTCTGTGCGCTGACGCAGCGACAATGCTGCCAATCGTAACCCCGCTGCCCAACCATTTGTTTGCCTAACCAATTCACGCATCTCTGCATCGGACAGTGATTGGGTCAAGGGCTGCATCTTTAAGAAAGCGATTCCCTCTTGGGCCGTTAAGCGCAAATCATCAATGCTTAACTCGGTCAGAATTCCCGCCGCTCGCCATTGGCCCAGCGAAAACGGCAGGTGGGTGTCGCCGCTGATCAGCAATTGCATCGTAGATGGCAAATGATTGATTAAAAAGTGGATTGATTGGAGACTGATTTGCTGCGTAATGAAATGAAAATCATCTAGGATCAGGGCAAAGGGCGCAGTTGAGAATGCGGTGATTTCATTAATCAGGCTGGTAACGGCCGTCTTCATTTGATCAAAATCGGGGGTGGCGGCCAGAGGCAGCAAACGCTGACCACAAGCAGGCCACACAGTTTGTAATGCGGCGATGATAATGTGCCATAAATGCGCTGGGGCATCATCATTGGCATCGAGCGTGACCCAGACCACGAGATTTTGTGAAGTCGCCGCCCATTGGGTCAACAAAGTGCTCTTGCCAAAGCCATCAGGTGCATGAATGAGCGTCAACGGTGTGGTCAATTGATTGGTAAGATGCGGTCGGCGGATCAAGGATTTGGGCTGTATGGGTACATGGAGTTTGGTGTTGACGATTGCGGCTGGAGATGGGGTGGTTAGCAGGGAAACGGCCGTTTCTCCCCCATTTTTCGCGGTAGCCAGATCATCAAGCGTCACCGACCGGTGCTGTCCCAATCCAGCCAATTTGGCATCAGCTTCATGTAAACACGTCAGCGTAAGACCGTCGGCTCGCCCTAAATAAGCTTTCCGTAACTTTCCTTCTCGTCGCCGATATGCGTACCAGTAGGGCTGGCCGCGTCTCATTTCACGTCGTGCTGTAAAACGGCCGTGTTCTCCCGAAAAAACAAAGCGCTGCTGCTCTGCCAACCATGCAAACCAGGCGGCTGATCCAACCAGAATTCCCGATTCGTTATTTTTGTTATGAAGTGTGGATTGAAGACGGCCGTTACACACAGTCGGCTTTGCATTCTTGCCCATAATCAACCAATTTAGACACAGCTTTATGCGAACGAAAGGTAAAAAACTCCGCGTCTTCCGCACCCCGTATCTCTAAAAGTTACCCAACACAAGCGATACTACCAACTATTGGGTAACTTTGTCAAATCACAACCCCCTCTTGCAGTAGCAGCAACCCCCTTTTACAGCAAGAAATCATCTATTTAAGGGATAGTCCAACCGTACCAGAAACTTTATGATTGAGACTGGCATCATTGTCAAAATTTTCAAGTAATCAGCAAAACATTTTCAGAGAGAGAATAAAACGCAGATTAAGCAGATTGGGACGCAGATTACACAGATTTAAAAGAGAAATTAAGATAAATTGTAATGGTCAACGGTTAGCCAAAACACATTGCCTCTGATTGTCATTCCTGCGAAGGCAGGAATCCATCTTTTACAAGAGGAATAGATTCCCGCCTTCGCGGGAATGACAGTTTCAGGTAATTGCTGACCATTACAGAAATTAAAATAAATCTTCGAAATCTGCGTCCCAATCCTTGAAATCTGCGTTTAAGCCCTCGAAATACTTTTTGCAGATCACTTCCTTCGCCAATTTCAAAAGTTTGGCACGTCATTCCCGCGAAGGCGGGAATCCACTCGTGTAGCACGAAGATGGTTTCCTGCCTTCGCAGGAATGACAGCTATGAATTCCGGCCAAAACTTGTTTTCGCGAAGGTATTGGTTACAGATAGTAAAAGAGAAATTGGTAGTTGGAGTCACACAATGAAAAATATTAAGCATCTCATTTCCCAAATGACAGTTGAAGAAAAAGCATCACTTTGTTCAGGGCTAAATTTCTGGCATATGAAAGGAATCGACCGGTTAGGTATTCCTTCGATAATGGTCACAGATGGCCCACATGGCCTGCGGAAACAAGATGCGGCCAGCGATCACCTGGGAATGCTGGCGAGCATTCCCGCGACTTGTTTTCCTACCGCATCGGCCCTAGCTGCCACCTGGAATCGTCATTTAATTTACGAAGTTGGTGTTGCACTAGGAGAAGAATGTCGAGCAGAAAAAGTCTCTGTG
Source organism: Chloroflexota bacterium (assembly GCA_008501785.1). Next base: position 2,064 of record QQUD01000854.1, on the reverse strand, counting down.
ATTCTGGGTCCGGGCATGAATATCAAACGGTCGCCATTGTGCGGCCGCAATTTTGAATACTTCTCAGAAGACCCCTATTTGAGCGGTGAAATAGCCAAAAGCTATGTCAACGGCGTGCAAAGTCAAGGCATCGGCACCTCCATCAAACATTACGCGGTCAACAATCAAGAATTCCGCCGCATGACCATTGATGCCGTGCTGGATGAACGTGCCTTGCGTGAAATTTACCTGCCCGGTTATGAAATTGCGGTCAAAGAAGCCCAACCCTGGACGGTGATGTGTTCTTACAACAAGATCAATGGCACTTACGCCGCCGAAAACAAGCTGTTGATGCTCGACATTCTCAAAGACGAATGGGGCCACGAAGGGCTGGTTGTCACAGATTGGGGAGCCATGAATGATCGCGTTGAAGGTCTCAAAGCTGGCATTGAACTAGAAATGCCAGGTACAAAAAATGGCAACGATGCCAAAATTGTAGCCGCAGTAAAATCTGGCGGATTAGACGAAGCCGTTTTAGATCGCTCCGTGGAACGTGTGCTGCAATTGATCTTAAAAGCAAAAGAAACCCTGTCCAAAACGTACACCTATGACAAAAACGCCCACCATGCGCTGGCGCGGCAGGTTGCTGGAGAGGGAGCCGTCTTACTGAAAAACACAGGCAATGTTTTGCCTTTACCAGAAAACAGCAAGGTTGCCGTAATCGGCCGTTTTGCCAAAGAGCCACGTTATCAAGGGTCTGGCAGCTCGTTTATGAATCCCACACAGCTCGACAACCTCTACGACGAAATGGCCAAGCTAGTTGGCGAGGGAAATCTCAGCTATGCACCCGGTTATGACGCAAAAGGGGATATTGCTGATGAAGCTTTGATTGCCGAAGCTGTCGCCAGCACAAAAACGGCCGATTTCGTTGTGGTTTGTGCTGGCCTCACAGATATGTACGAGATCGAAGGGTTAGATCGTGAGCACATGAACATGCCCCCCGGCCACGATGCGTTGATAACGGCCGTTGCCACCGCGCACCCCAATGTGATTGTGGTTTTGAGCAACGGCTCCCCTGTGGCCATGCCCTGGGCAAATGATGTGACAGCGATTTTAGAAGGTTATCTGGGTGGGCAAGCCGGTGCGGGAGCCTTGGCCGACATCTTGTACGGTAAAGTTAACCCCAGCGGCAAACTAGCCGAAACATTCCCCCACAAACTGGAAGATAACCCTTCTTATGGATATTTTCCTGGCGGTCCGAGAACAGTTGAATACCGAGAAAGCATCTATGTTGGCTACCGTTATTATGATACGGTCAACCAGGATGTGCTTTTCCCATTTGGACATGGGTTAAGCTACACAACCTTTGCCTACAATGATTTAGAACTCAGCCAGAACAAAATCAGTGATGCAGACACGCTAACCGTCACTTTCAAAGTAAAGAACACCGGCGCTGTCGCAGGCAAAGAAATTGTGCAGGTGTACGTGCGCGATGTCGCATCGAGCGTCTTCCGCCCAGACAAGGAACTCAAGGGTTTTACCAAGATTGAATTGCAGCCTGGTGGGGAAGGTGTCGTGACCATGCAGCTAGACCGGCGGGCCTTCGCCTTTTACAATCCCAAAATCTGTGACTGGTCTGTTGAATCAGGGGACTTTGAAATTCTAGTGGGAGCATCTTCGCAAGATATTCGCCTTATGGGTTGTGTTGAAGTGACGTCAGAACAAGCTGCCGCCTTTGGGGGGGATGGGAGGCAAACGGCCGTTTACCACAATTTCCCCAAAAGCAAGATCAGTCAACAAGATTTCGAAAAGCTGCTGGGAGCACCTGTACCATCAAATGAGGAAGAAAAAGCGGGTCACTATACGATTAATACCCCATTCGAAGATATGACCGGTTCTTTTGTTGGCCGACAGATGCATGGCTACATGCAAAAACAGATAAATAAGATGTTTAACGAGCAGGAAGAGGAGTCACCAACTTCACTACTCATGCAGTCAATAGCCAATGAAGGGCCGCTGCGCAGCTTACTGCTCATGGATGATGGCACCATTACACGAGAGATGCTAGATGCACTGCTGATGATG
>QQUD01001095.1 GCA_008501785.1 Chloroflexota bacterium | reverse complement strand
GGGTGTGGGGCGGTCGCCGTAGAGCAGGTTGCGGATTTGGGTGCAAAAGGTGGGTTTGTCGAGGGAGGGGTGGGTGAAAACGGCCGTATCTCCCGCCGACGGCACATTGCGCCCCAACATGTTGTTATCTCGCGCAATTTTATCCACGCGTTCTACACATTCGTCAAATTCACCATTCGCAATCAGCGCATTCAATGCTGATTTACTCAGCAATTCAGCCGCTTTGCTGATCGTGGCTTGCTTGTATGCAATTTCATCTTTCACAAACTGGGGATGCGTGAAATCTTGCCACTCAGGATACCGGCGGCGGATTAGCTCAACCAGACTTTCGATCTTCCACGGTGCGGTCATACAGCACCTATTGTAAAAAGAAAAAGCCCGGTTGCAAAACCGAACTTTTTCTCAACGCCGTGGCACAGCGTATGTGGGTATTAGGTGCGACGCACCTTGAAACCTAAAATTATGGCAGCATTACTGTATCAATTGCATGAATAACGCCGTTGGATGTACGGATGTTGAAGAGGACGATGTTGACGCCATCAACCGTGACGTATTGGCCGTTGCTGCCGACTGGCAATGTTTCGCCATTTAACGTGGGCAAATTGCTGTCGTTAGCAACTTGGTTGATGCTCAATGAATCCGGTACAACGTGGTAGGTGAGAATATCGGTCAATGCGCCGCTCGGGTCGGCCAGAAGTGCTTCAATGGTTCCGGCTGGCAATTTAGCGAATGCGTCGTCTGTGGGGGCGAATACGGTGTAGTTGCCAGGAGCGGCAAAAGTGCCTGCCAAACCTGCTGCGTCAAGGGCGGCGAGGAGGGTGGTGAAACGGCCGTCTGCCGTGGCAACTTCAGCAATCGACAAACTTGGGTCGCCTAAGGTAGATTGGTACAGTGCGTTTACTGGTGGGGGCAAAACAGCGTCGATGACGTGAACGATGCCGTTGGAGCCGATAATGTTGGTGGCGACAACGGTGGCAACACCATCGAGTACAACGTTTCCACCAACAATGGCGACATCAATGTCGGGGCCAAAAACGGTGTCCAGCGTATCACTATTGACAACGGCTGCGGCATCATATTTCCCTGGCACGACATGGTACAACAATGTGGTAGCAACTGTGGCTTCCCGGTCAATGCCTGCCCCGAAGTATGCGTCGAATGCAGCGTTGGTGGGGGCGAATACTGTAAATGAACCTTCGCCGTCGAGCACACCAGCTAAACCGTTGGCATCAACTGCGCCAGCAAGTGTGGAGAAATCGCTGTTGGATTTGGCGATGTCGTAAACGCTGTTTTCGACACCTGCAGAAACGGCCGTTACAGATCCCAATAAAACCATTACAATACCCATCAAGAACATAAAAGACTTTTTCATTTTGAACTCCTTGTATATGGACAAAATATTAACAATTACAAAAAACTTTCTATTTAACCTACGATGTTTTTAGTAGTGCTTACATTGAGATATACGGCATAAAAAGAGCTTTGTACTTATGAAGGTCTCGTTTTACTCAGGAACTTATCTTTCATTAATGTTTTTGTGATGTAAAGTGTCGTACTTAGTAGGAAACTGGAGGGTTTTGCAAATATCTACAATACATTTGCAATCATTGAATGGAAATTACGCGACTTGATTTGAAAAAGAGGTAATTATGAATCAACTTACGACATCTTGGATGTGGCCGATTGATGATGGCATTAATGCTTTACGCATAGATGTTGATAGAAAAATGATGAGGTGGTACGCCGCGATAGGCTGCGCTTGCACAGATGATGATCTCTCAATTGCACAAACCATTGTCGAATTTCAAACTGGCGGTGCGCCAAATAATATTCATTTGATTCCCGATGATGTTTTAGATGAAATTAACCAAACGCTGAATGTATTGGAACATAAGGATCAAGATTTTGATCGAAATATCCACGGATGGGGGGATAATGAACTTTAGATATTCTTTCTGAATTACCTTGAGCAAATTTTCAAGTGGTAGGTAAAAACAGTTCTCCTTTTTGGTTTATGGTTGGGTTAGTAGGTGGATCAAACTCGCTGGAGATGAAGCCTGTGTGGGAAACGGCCGTTTTCACCACCCCCTTATTAAAATCTCCTACATCTTCATGTGCTAAAAACTCATCCACCGGCATCCAGCGACATTCTGCAATCTCTTCCTCTTGAATGACAATTTCTTGCGTGAGAGGTTTTAGCAGGCAAATGCAGTAAATATCTGATTTGTGAAAGCGATCCACATGCCAATGACGTATACAAACGAGCGACTGGAAGGTGGCTTCAACACCTGTTTCTTCCCACACTTCACGCACCACCGCATCCGCGATATTTTCACCAGCGTGGACATAGCCACCAGGCAGCTTGTAATTGCCAGGTGGCGCATTGTGGTACTTTTCGCGGATGACGAGCAGCTCGTTGTTTTCGTTAATAGCCACACCGCCAGCCCCCAGATAATGCGACGCATCATCTGGCAGGACAGCATTGGGTGCGAGTCGATGGTTGAGTGTGAGCGTATGACCATGTGCATTGTGAAAGGAGAAGCCCATGTCAACGGCCGTTTGGATCAAATAGGCCCGTTCTTCAGGAATCTCTACCCAGGCGCTCAGGTAGCCAGCTTGTTTCCAGGTGGGCAGTGCATCTGCCAACCATTTGTGGAACGTATGGGTTTTGTCGGGTAATGAATCGGGATCAATGAAGACAGCACCGAAGCGATTGATGTTAATTTTAAATGATGACATATTTAGCTTTCTCGAAATTCTGGTTGGTAGGTAACAGTTCCTTGGAGGTTGGTTAATGTGTCAGGAATCAGTTCGACGACCATGAATACATCGTCTGGCACGGAGAATTCGCAACTGATCCCGTGTGGTTTGGCGGGATGGAAGCCAAAACGAGGATAGTAGCTGGGATGTCCCAGGACAAACAGTGCACCGTGTCCGGCTTCTCGACATGCATCCAATCCGGCACGAATGAGAAATCCACCGATGCCTTGTTTTTGAAAATCTGGCAGGACAGCAACGGGACCGAGGGCGATGGATGGCGAAACGGCCGTTTCTCCCACTACATCCACTGGCGAAAACAACGCATGACCCACCACCTGTTCATCCAGCACCACCACTAACGAAATCAGCTTAACCCCACGCTCCCGCATCCTATCCACAATCCGCGCCTCATCCTCCCGCCCAAACGCCAATACATTCACCCGATGCACTGCCTCAATATCACTTTCCCGTTCAACCCTAACCTCAAACATACGACCTCTTCCCATTAATAATTAGCAATTAATAATTAACAATTAACAATTCGTCACGCCACCCATCCCCACACCACAAACTGCCCACTAAAATACAAATACAGTGCCAACGACACGTATAAAATGATGCGGTGAACGATGGGATTTCGGCCGTATTCTGCCATCAGCATAAACGTCGGCACAAATGCCAGTGTGTATCGCGAAAACGAATAAAGTGGCTTTACTTCCGACGTAGGCAGCAAAATAAATAGCAGCAGCAATCCCGAATACAAGCCCCAGGTGGGACGATTGAATCGGAAGAATGCATGAATCGTGGTGCCGATGAGCAGCAGCGTTACAAAAAAGTCAAACCACAGCGTAAATTCACCCGCACGCGCCGAGCCACCCAAAAACATTGTGTTGAGCGCTGTGAGCATATCCACACCGGGAAAACCGGTGGTTTGATACCAATATTCAGCATAGATGGTTGGCAAAGATGGCAGCCCAACCAGCCAGCGATACACAATAAACAGCACTGTTCCCAACGGTGGGAAACCGACCATAATCAATGCAGTAATGTTGCGTCGATACCAGGAAATCGGTTCAATTTTCCAACTGCCGTAGCCTAAATACCGTCGCCAAAATTCATAAGCCAGTGGCACAATCAGCACCCAGCCCGTCAGCCGCGTCAGTGATGCCAGCAAGCCTAGCACGCCAGCCCACACAAATTTGTCTTTGCTGGCCGCCCATACGGATGTGATCGCCAATAAAATAAACAGCGATTCGGAGTATGGAGCCATCAGGTAGAATCCAACCGGAAACAATCCCAAATAGATCAGCGTGCGCGTACTCAACGACTCGTCAAACTCATCAGCCACCAGCCGATAAACGACGATAAACAACCCCAGGCAGGCAGCATTGCTAATCAAAATTGCCGCCAGCATATAGGCGGCATGGCTCCCACCAAACAGTTCCCCAAAAACACGTATCCCGAGCGGATACAGCGGCGGAAAGACGGAATCCCTTTCAGTGGCGTATCCTTGAGCGGCGATGCGCGTGTAATGCATGGTATCAAATCGCTGCCAGGGCCCCAGCAGCAGTCCAGCAATGCCATCATCCAGAATAGGTTGGTCAAAATACGGCCGTAACAGGCCATCCGGCTCTTCTGGCAGTGGGTTAATGCGCAGCGCAACGACTGCCCACACGGTGAGAAGGATGCGGAGGATGAGGTAGAGGGAAACGGCCGTTTTCACCGACGAATCCCCCCATAAGGACACAAAACGCGCTTTGATAGTTTGCCATTGCATGACGGCAATTAAAACCTATCTTCCCAATCTGGCAAGCAAAACGCGATAAAAAACTGGAAGACTTGTTCGAATTTCTGGTACAATTAGCTTTAAATTCGTTCATTGTGCTTTATTAGATCAACGCGATACTATTCCGATGGATGTCAATACAAAACAATTGCGGGAATACTTGATTGAAAAATATAATGTTGAAGCATTATCAACATTTCTCTTTGATTATTTCCCACAAGTTTATAACGAAATCACCCCTGAAATGCGGCAGGGCAAACGCATTCAATTGTTATTGGAGCATTGCAGAAATTGCGGCCGTTTCTTTGATTTACTTGCCAACCTAGAAAGAGAACGTCCCGGCTCCTTTAATCCTCAAGGTTTTTCAAAAACGCCATTTCCCAAAATGGCTTTAGATCCACCGAATAGTGTAACTCAACAACGAAACCAACGTCAGATTTTTATCAGCCATGCCCATCAGGATGCAGTTTTTGCTAAAAGGTTAGCAAGAGATCTGAAGAAACAAGGCTGGGAAATCTGGATAGCTCCTGACAGCATTTTACCCGGCGAGAAATGGGTGGAGGCAATAAATCGGGGATTGGCAGAGAGTGGGGTGTTTTTATTGGTTTTAACGGAAGCAGCCGTTTCTTCTCGATGGGTACGTAGTGAAACAAATGTTGCCATCGGAATGGAGCATCGTGGTGAATTGCATTTTCTGCCATTGAAATTGGAAACGGTGACCGTACCCCCACTATGGCAAGAATATCAATGGATTCCCGTTCAAAATGAGTGCAAAAAAAACTTAGAATTGTTACTTCAAGTTCTGACTGACCAGAAAAATGTAGACTTAAACAGAATTGAAGAACATAAGCCCCATAAAGATCCTTCAACAGAGATCGATCAGCCATTAAAAAGAATTGAAATTGATGTATTAAACTGCCTCGTGAGAGGCGCAGCTAATAATGAGATCGCCCTTGAATTAAAAATTGTCCCCAATTCAGTTGAAGACCATATAGAGAGTATTTTCAAAAAATTGGGTGCTCAAACTCGCTCTGATGCAACACGGATTGCCCATGAAAAAGGATTGGTTTCTTTGATCAATCAAGCAACTGAGCTAGATGGTATGCCTGAGTTAGAGTTAACTGTTGACAGAAAGGAAAAGGATAATAAAAAAACTCCACTAACACAAATACCTCTTCCACAACAGACACTTTTGCTAATGTAAACACCCCTATTCAAATTCCTAAACTATCCAAGCAACGGATCAATTGGAAAAAACCCATCCTGGGTTTATTTTTATTTCTTAGCATTATCATTATTGGCATAATTTTTTTAAGTTCAATAAATAGGAACAATACAATTTTAACAGCAACAACTTCACTTGACCTTGAGTACAAGGAGGACTATTTTGCTCGTGCCTATACTTATGGAACCCAGGAGCAGTACGATTTGGCCATTGCAGACTACACCAAGGCAATTGAGCTTGATCCTGAGTACAAGGAGGCTTATTATAATCGTGGTGCAACCTATGGAGCTAAGGAGCAGTACGATTTGGCCATCGCGGACTACACCAAAGCAATTGAACTTGACCCTGAGTACAAGAAGGCCTATTTTAGTCGCGGTGTGACCTATGGAGCTAAGGAGCAGTACGATTTGGCCATCGCGGACTACACCAAAGCAATTGAACTTGACCCTGAGTACATGGAGGCATATTATAATCGTGGTGTAACATATGGAGCTAAGGAGCAGTACGATTTGGCCATCGCGGACTACACCAAAGCAATTGAACTTGACCCTGAGAACGAGAAGGCATATGTAAATCGTGCCAATACATATAGAACCCAAGAGCA
>QQUD01000395.1 GCA_008501785.1 Chloroflexota bacterium | reverse complement strand
GTGTTGTTTTCGCTTGAATATCTCCTCGTTTGGCTGGTTATTCCTGCCTGATTTCGATTTTCTGGATGGCATCGTTGACAAATGCGGGTGCAATGTACAAGGAGAATCCGCCGCTAAATGTTTCGGCATCTTGTATGACGGGGCATTTGATTCTGATTTGGGGGGTCTGATCCTAGAAAATGGTGTTTGTAAAAGCACCTTGCCATGTGCAGGGCAATTATTTATGAGTAGCTCACAAATAATTGCCGATGATGATTTGACGAAAAGCGGCCAAATCACAGGCTTCAATTTCTAATTGGGGCAAAACACCTTTAATGAACTCATCTAATAAGTCTAACCCTAGACTAAATGCCTCACTGCGAGTGGCGCTAAAAACAGCATACAGCATTCCTTGTACACGACCCAACTCAATTGCAGGCTGTGGAGAGAGCCGCACTGATGTCCATTTTCGCGGTACATCTTTATCATTTGGTATGGGGATGTCCCAAAGAAGGTACAAAGATTCTAGATCAGTGATACCTTCGGGGATTTCTCTATCGCGGCCTGATACAGCACGTCGCAATGCTTCCATGCGTGCCGACAGTATTGTAATGGCTAAATCAGGAACGTCTGCACGCACAATGCCTTTTGGCAATTTGGTGGCAAGTTCCTTTATTTGAGCTTTTTGATTTTGAGTAAGGGCTACATATACGTTTTGGCGGCTGACAGCATGGGGAGGACGACCGCGTTTAGGTTTTTCCTTGAGCAAGGCTGCCAAGGTGCTTGGGGGTGGAGTCTTTTCTTTATCGCTCATTCAAACCGCTTTAAACCAGCTTGTCGGTAATCGTGATGGTCTTCCAGGAATTTTGTGACGAAATCAGCATCGATTTCATCACCATTTGTTGCTAACAGTTCCAGGCATAGATGTAAACACAACAAGCAAATGCTTCGCGGATATCCTTTTGTTTCTCGCCAAATGGGTAAGACGGCATCTTCGGTGAAGATGGATGATTGTTTTGAGTCACGACCAGCGGCCAGCAATCGGTATTCAATCAAAGAGTTTGTATCTTCGGGGGTGAGGGGATCTAAGGAAGAGCGTGTTGCTACCCTGTCATTGAAGTCTGGGACTTCTCGCAGGTTGATGTCTAGCTCGGGGCGGCCTAGCAATACTAATTGAAATGCTTTGCCACCACGCGGGTCACGGAAGTTTAGCAGGCGTCGCAGTTCAACAAACTGCTCAGGGCTTAACTCATGTGCTTCATCAATAATAATGAGGGGGAGTATGCCGTTGCTACTTTGTTCAACTAATAGAGCGCGAAACTCGTTTAGCTGATCTTCTGTGGCGCGTCGAGTTCGAATGCCGAACTCGGCAGCAATGCGACGTAGTAATAGAAGGCCGCTCTTTTTGGGTGACTCGTCTATTTTGGCGGCGATGAAGTCTGGGCGGCGCTGGTACCTACTGTGGAACCAGGAGGCCAGCGTTGTTTTGCCAGTGCCAACTTCGCCAACAATGACGGAAGCACCTTGGCCTGCTTCTACCATATAGCTTACTTTGGACAGCGCTCGACGTGTTTCTGTGGACAGATACATGAAGCGCGGATCAGCTTCGATGGTGAAGGGAGGTACAACAACCCCTAAACGATCCCAATCGGGTGAGAATTGTTCGAACTCTAAGTCTAACTGGTTTCCAATTGCCATGACATTATCGTATATAAGTATGATTCTATTGTCAAGAATGGTTAAATATTCAATCTATGCCGTCATTATACAAGTAACCAGGCAATATTTCAAATCTATATGCTATAGATTCGTTGACACGCCATATTAATTCTGATAGACTGTCACGTTATACAGGTTATGTCTATTAATATAGCCTGAAGGATCGTTAAATGGTATTGATTTGATCATATCAGCACTCTATTAGGAATGAAAGAGAAAGGTTGTCCATGTTTGCACCTTTGTTAAAGCTTGTGGATAGCTTTTATTCCTAAAGAAAAAGGCCAAGCATTTGAATGCCTGGCCTCAGTTCAATTCAGCAAGTTACCTTTCTACTGTTTATGTGCCGCCAACACTGTAAACAAGAGGCCCCTTAATTGGGGAGGGGGAGTTTTTGCCCCCAAGGTAGCTCACTAGCTTAGGTAAGAGAATAACATAGGCAGCGCAGACTGTCAATGGTTCGCCCTTTAGGGACCCTTCGGGTTTAGCCGTTTTTCTGTGACTGCTCATGTGCTACTTTTTCCTGAAAAGAAGAGTTTGCCTTGCACGAGCAGGGACCGAGCGTATCGCCAGAATTGCTGGCTGCACAGCAGCGGCTTTTGGGGCGGCGACAAGCTTATCAATCGAGCATTCAAGGGAAGAAAACGGCCGTTTCGGCTCTGCCCAGTGCAGGCGTTTCCGCCAAAAACGCGTTTTCACCCCCAACGATTGCCCCTTTGCAACTGCCAGCACACCTAGGATGGCACAGTCAACCGTTTTCTGATTTGCAGAAAACGGACACTTCGGCGGTGCTCAGTGTGAGCGTTTCACACCCATCATTAGAGGTTGTGAAGTTTGATGGCTCGCCAATCCGTGATGCACCCAAAGCCCTGGAAACAAAGCTAGCACCCGATACCCTTCAACTTTACCCAGATATTGCATTAAGCATGTTGCGCACAGAATCAGAAGCGGCCGGACGTATCTGGCTGCTGCTGCGTCACCTGGACCAGGTGGGTCGTGGGTGGGTTGCTGTGGCTGATGCACGCAAGCGATTGACTGAAAAGCAGTCGCAGCTACGTGTGTGTGGCTGGCGGCAGCTGCGGAATTTGCTGGCGAAGGGTGAAGGGGTGTTCTGGCGAAGGCAAAACGGCCGTATTTGGCTCCGTTCTTTGCCCAAGGTTGCTGTATCGCTAGGTACACACAAGTTCTCTTCTAAACCGGTTGCATTGCCTGTTTCGGTGATGACACAACGAATCGGCACGGTGCGGGCGCATTTTTATGCGAGTTTTCACAGCAGTCGCGCCAATCCACAGCTAGGAGCTACCCAAATGAAACCTATTGCAAGATCGACGATTGAAAAGATCACAAACGTGAATCCACGCATTCAACGGCTGTATGAAAAGGCAGCACGGGTGCGGCCACAGCGGAATTTTTCTGTTGGGGCTGCATTTTCGCAAGCTGCCTTGCAGCATGAGGCGTGGCAGCGTGGATCTGCTGTTTTTAAGTTGGTGGATAGAAACGGCCGTTTTGGCACTCCTGGCAAATCATACTTGGCGTGGCAGCTACCGAATAGCTATGCAGGCCCACACCGTATTCAGACAAGCAACCAGCGGAAGCGAATGAATCGTGTATTGACTGACCTGATGCATCAAGGGACAACGGGGAACGATCAATATACATCTGCTGAGCGGACTCAGCTTTCTGAGTGTGGGGTGCGGTATTGTGAAAACGGCCGTTTTGCGGCCAAAACCATCCAGCGAGATCAGATTGAAGCAGCTTATTGGCCAGAAGCGAAGCAGGGAACTGCTCAAATTTGGCACAATTTAAAAAATTTAGATGGGGTCGGAAAAAATGATCCCCCATTCTAGGGATTTATGATACTATTTCGCTATGACAGTACAAATTCATACAATCGATCTCAATTTTCAAGATGTGCCACAATCTATTGCAGCTTACCTGGTGATGGGACCAGATGGGCCAGTGTTGGTTGAAACGGGGCCAGGTTCTACACTAGACACATTAAAAGCAGGGATTCAAGCGCATGGTGTTGCGGTCAATGATATTAAACACGTGTTGGTGACGCATATTCATCTAGACCATGCGGGAGCGGCTGGTTGGTGGGCACAGCAGGGAGCCAAGATTTATGTACATGTGGTGGGTGCACCCCATCTCATCAACCCAGAAAAGCTGTTAACCAGTGCTGGACGTATTTATGAGGATAAAATGGACATGTTGTGGGGTGATTTTTTGCAAGCACCTGCTGAAAATGTGGTTCCGATTGAAGATAACCAGCAAATTGATGTAGCTGGCTTGACGTTTACAGCGCTGAACACGCCTGGACATGCGTGGCATCATCATGTGTATCAGTTGGGTGATGTGGCATTTACAGGAGATGCAGCGGGCATTTGTTTATCTGGGCAGCCTTTTGTGGATGTGCCAGCGCCACCGCCTGAATTTAAGCTAGAAGTTTGGATGAAAACGATTGACCGGCTGCTTGAACGCGATTTCAAAGCGATTTACCCAACGCATTTTGGTCGTGTGGATAATCCAACGTTTCAATTGATTGCACTGAAGCAGTTGATGATTGATGCGGTTGGTTTTATTCGTGCTAATTTGTTGGCTGGGGTGTCTCGTGATGAAATGGTGACGTTGTTTAATCAATGGCAGCGAGCAAGAGCAGAAGCGGCAGGCATGGATGCTGAGGTTGTGCATAAATATGAAATGGCAAATCCTTGGTATATGTCGGTGGATGGGATTTTGCGTTATTGGCGGAAGCGGGACGAAAAAAGGAAATAGGACGCTGATTTACCTGATACACGGAGATTAGCCTTTTCACTACTAACAAAACAAACACCGTTGAAGAAGCAGTTGAGAAAAGTGCAGGAGATTGCAATAAATGACCCGCACGGTCAGAAGACATGACCGTAACCGGGAGTCAAGCATGAAACAAGAAATGCAGCGAACTACCTTTCAATCTATCACACATGTCTTAAATTTTGTCATAGTTGGCAGTACGATAGGGTTTGTTTCAGGAATTTTGCAGGATCCAAGTTTTGGGGGATTTGTTCCTTTGGCATCACTTATCGGTTTACTCGTTGGTGTCTACCTTAGCTGGGTATATAAGTCAGAAAAAGTTGGTGTTAAAATTCTTGCCGGAGCAAGTATAGGAATCGTGTTGGGAATGTTTTTAGGCTCTGTTTTAGGTGGTTTTCTGGGAACATTCTTCTCTTTTCTATTTCCCAGTTCCTTTTTTACGCCCATTTTTTTGATGGGAACTGTGACAGGAATGCTTTTGTTAAGTGCTAAATTTCCAATAATTATTGTTAATTGGCTACTTTCATAGCTAAAGGCAATATTTAGGATAACTTGCTCCTCAGATATGTGGGATGTTTAATGTTGATAAGATTAGCTGTTGGTGGGGAGTGTGAGGGTAACGGCCGTATACCTACCCACCACACTATCAATTGAAAGAGAGCCACCCACCACAGCCATCATCGTGGAGTGTAATGACAAACCTTGGCCGCTGCCACGCGTCGAGGTGTTAGACGAGACTCCTACGCCGTCGTCTTCTATCTTAATGATCAGTCCATCTTGCCAGTTGATGTCGATGCAGAGGGAGATTTCCCCCCCTGAATCCCCCCCACCATGTTTCATTGCGTTTCTCACAACTTCACGGGCCGCATAAAACAATACTTCGGCCGGTAAATGTGGAATCATTTGGCTTTTTTCAGAGATGCCTTCAGCAATCTGCCAGGTGATTTTTTGAAATGCGTGGGCCAGTTCTTCATTAACTGTACGCTTAAACGCCTCGACAATGCCTAAACGGGCCACATCTGGCACCGAAATGGTCGGCATATTGTGCAATAAGTCGGAAATTTGCTTGTGAGCGTCGGTCATCATGGCGACGGCGTTGTTGACGGCGCTGTTTTCGCTGGTTGTTTCGCTGCTCAAGGCAATGAGTGAGGTTTGCAGGCTGGGCAAGATGTCGTCATGGAGCACGCGGCGAGTTTGTTGATCGATGACTTGGTTGTGGGCCAGCCGTTCGCGCTGCAATCCCATCAATTTTTGGCTCATTTCGGCGCTGGCTTGCGTGTCAATTAGCCGTTCGCCAATGGTACGGGCTATTTCGATCTCTTCTTGCGTGTAGAGGCTGTCGCCTACTTTGGGACCGAGTAAAAATACGCCAATCAGGCCACGTTCACTCCACAAAGCAATTGCCCAAATTGCCCCTCCATACTGTTCTGGTTCAACGGAAAGGTTGACTGTAGCTGGTGATTGGAAGTGTTCAATTAAATTTGTAAGTGATGGTAGGTTCACATCTTCTTGACTGGGATAGACAAGTGGTGGTCCAACCAGGGGGGCTAATTGTCCAAGTGCAGCCAGATAGGCAACCTGTGCATCTAGCACATCGCGGCAGAGGGCATGGAAGGGTGAGACAAAATCTACATTTTGCGGGACGGATTGGGTTAAAAGCTGTTCGTAGAGGCGTTGGGAGGTAACAAACGGCCGTAAACTACCAATATACCGTTCCCGTTCCACATAAGATTGCCAGCTCATCAGGGCAAAAAATGCGGTCATGAGCATTGTAGTTAATAGTAAACTGTAAATAGAACGGACTTGCAGCGCAAGTGTGCCCCCAATAATGATGCCATAACCGACTGCTAGAAAGACGACGCGCTGCTAGTGACGCAGCAATCCGCGTCTA